>JAPLDP010000082.1 GCA_026391695.1 Bacteroidota bacterium | reverse complement strand
TGAGAAACCGGATAAAGCCAGTATTTACCTTTCAAAATTCGCCCGGCTGGTCAGGAATATCCTGGATAATTCAACGGAAGAATTTGTCGCTCTTGAAAAGGAAATCAATACCATCGAAAACTACCTTGAACTGCAAAAAGTCAGGTACGCCGGAAAATTTGATTATAGGATTGAAATTGCTGATGAGATCGACCCTGAGACCATGATGATTCCGCCCATGCTGGCCCAGCCTTTCATTGAAAATGCCATAGAGCACGGCATTAAGCACAGGGAAACACTGGGGCATATTGGCATCCGGTTCACGCTGAAAAATCATACACTTGTTTTCGAAGTGGAAGATGACGGGGTGGGAAGACAGAAAGCTCGGGAGATAGAAATCAAACTGGAACCAGACCACAGGAGCATGGCCACGTCTCTCACCCGCGAGCGTCTGGCCAACCTCAACCGGAAACTCCATAAAAAGATTATGCTCGAGATCTTTGATCTGAAAGATACAGTAGGCGAAGCATGCGGGACGAGGGTGAGATTTGGAATTCCTATCCCTTGAGTAAATAGCCCACGACTTAAGTCGTGGGTGAAATAAATTCTCCTTATTTTATTTTCTGCAAGGCTTCTTCTGCTGCTTTCAGCGTTGCCTCGCCCGATATCTCCGCTCCCACTGCATTCTTCATCCATAGCTGCGGGATGATGCTTCCCTCAGTATACATGCGCAGCACTTCATCAGCAAGTTTCTTACCCTTGAGGTACTGTTCAATCTGCAGATCGATAAGATGACCAACGGGATAAGCCGGCAGATAAAGGGGACTGTCGATCATGTGCGAGTATATAGCCAGGATAGGTTCATCTTTTACACCGAAAATATCTGAATAATACCTGTTCCAGATATCCTTAGCAATGCTGATGACTGCATCTTTGAGCTGTGCCGGTGTGGCGCCGGGATTGGCATACATCCATTTCCAGACATTCATGTCGACCAGCGATACGCCCATAATTTCATAAGCCGCCCAGCAATTATCAAGGGTCATGAGGTATTCTTTGTCCGGGTCAGTATCTCTGATGCCAAGGAGTTCGAGGTCATTTTTCTGGAATATGAATGCCAGTGCCTCTGTAAAGGCTGTATTGGGTACACCGGAAAGCATATAATAATCCACATCCTGGAGAGTGATGGTCTGTTCCACATTGTGACCAAACTCATGCACAGCGATATTATATCCCTTAAAGTTCATGCCGTCTTTTCCGATGCGTGTACGCAGCCTGGCCTTATCTGTGCGCATAGCAGCCTCCCAGGCGTGGCCGATACCGCGTGAGGCATCCACGCGGATCATGGATGTGATCTCTTTGGATTTCTCAGGAGTGAAACCGAGTTTTATGAGAATATTTGGAAGGTCATTTTCAAACGCATCTTTTGTCGGGTATTTCTTTTTCACGATCTCATCGAGCTGTTGTTCATTAACCGTTCCCCTTGATTTAAAACCGGTGTACCAGATGTCAAAAGGTTGCAGATCCCTGCCAATACGTTTTTTGATCAATCCCCCTACCTGCCTGATGACAGGTGAAGAGATAAAATCAGTGAATAACTTCTCGACTTCCGGCTCGGATATCTCCATATTCACATCGAAAGCCCTGTCGATGTAAGTCGGATAACTGGGATAATAGGGATCAATATCTTTAAGGGCTTTGAAATTTGCCAGAAGCACAGCATATCTTGTATCAGGTTCACTTTTAAAGCTGACTTCCTTGCCTTCCTTATAGACTTTATTCTGGTAAGGATCCCATTGACAAGCATCGCTGTTAATGACATCCTCGGGTACGGACTGGTCGATGATGCGTTTCATCACCTGGTAGATCATTAGTTGTTTTTCGAGGCCACCCACCTCTCCGTAATGCGATTTAAGCTCATCGCGTAAACCCCAATGTGTGACCAGTCGCAGATCGGAAGGGAAATATGTCTTCATCCCTTGGTCGACCAGGAATCCCATAAATATATTATACTCGGAGATGTAGCTATCAGCCTTGGTAAGTGTCTGAGTGGCCTGCTGTAATAATGCAGAAGGCACACGCGAAGTATATTGGTCTCCCATACGGGCATAAGCCCATTGTTTTCTAGACCATGACGGACCAATATCTGACTTTTCCTTTAGTGAATAGAATGGAAAATTCAACACCGTTATGAATGCGATCCGGTTATTAAAAAAATCTTCCGTGACATGCGAAGCCGGATCATATCCTCCAAACAGTTCATCAATAGGCTGTATTTCGCCTACATCAAGATCAAGGGGCTCTTTTAATTCAAGCATCATCTTAAGCATGTAGCCCGACAAAATCTCAGAATTCCTTGAAAGTTTCAGGAAAAGTGTATCGAGCTTTAACGGATCATCGATATAATTCTCAATGCAGAAGGTTTTGAAGTCTTCTGCACTGCCATCGCTTTCCCTCCATAATACCGCTGCCTGGCCGACACCTTTCCCCATCCTGGCGTTGTTTGCCGCGCCATACAATCCAGTAAGGCTATCTATGACCTGATCGATAGTGGCTTGTTGTATCCAGGATATCGGTTTGCCAACCTCTTCTTTTTTAATTTCCTTTTGCTTGCACTGCACAAATAAAAGCATGGCTAGCACAATGAAAAACAATGACTTCTTCATAAAAATTTATTTTAAGGTATGTTTACAATTCATATGGATCTAATAGAATTAATCTCTCAACGGGAGTTATTTTCCGGTCTTTAAAATTAGAATATTTTTTCTTCGATTTAAAATGATAATTTTATTGCCTCATTTCTAAAATCTTCCTCAAGATGAAAAAGCTTGCCATCCTTATGCTGATTATTTACGTTTATACATCAGCCATAGCCCAGTCATCCTGGCGGAAGGATGAGATGGAGATCAGGATAAAAATTGAAAATCAATCACAGGCCAAAGCTTTGCAAAGTTTACGACTTAATGGAGATGTATATCCGGATGGCAGTGGTTTGTTTTATGTCGTACCATCTGAGTTGGAGAAAATCAAAAATACAGGTATAAAATATGATATTCTGAAAGAGAACCTGAATGCATATTACAAGGATTTCTGGAAGAGCCGGGAAGAATACCATGACTATTATGATATGGTAGCACTGACTGACAGCTTAGCCGAACATTTCCCACAGATTTGTAAAAAGACCATTTGTGGTTATTCTATACTTGGCAATGAACTGGGTCTGCTGAAGATCAGTGACAATGTTGCTACTGATGAAAATGAGCCCGAGGTCATGTTTGATGGTGGTATTCATGGCGACGAAATTGTCGGGCCGGAAAATTGTGTGCGTTTTGCCCGCCATCTATGTCTGGAATACAATTCAGACCCCGATATCACAGAATTGATCAATACACGGGAGATTTTTTTCTATTATATGGTCAATCCCGACGGGCGTATCAACATGGTCAGGACCAATCATAATAATGTTGACCTGAACCGTGACTGGTCATATATGTGGGATGGCTGGGGTGAGAGTCCGGGAGCAGCATCACAAATCGAAACACAGGTTTTCAGGGATGTGGTATATGATAACCAGATCACCGTCCAGATAAGCTTTCACGGCGGAACGGAGATTGCCTTATATCCATGGGGTTACAGTGAAAGTCCCATACAAGACTATGTTCATAATGATCATCTGGCCTGGCTATATTCATCAACATCAGGTTATGCCAACCTACAGTATGGCCAGTCATCCACCACACTCTATTATACAAACGGAAGTTCTGTAGATTATAATTACGGTATAATGGGGTCAGCCGGCATGACTGTGGAACTCTCCTATGACAAGCAGCCCCCGGAGTCACAAATCATATATTTTTACAGCATAAATGAGCCGGCAATGATGGAAATGATCAGGCAGGCAGGTTTTGGGCTGGGAGGAACAGTTAAGGATGCATTGACGGGTCAGGCAATTGGTGCGGTCATATTAGTCGATGACTTCTGGCCTGCCTATACTGACCCGGTAGTTGGCGATTATCATAAATATGTCCTGGCCGGCACATATACCATAAAAGTTATTGCAAATGGCTATGAACCGCAAGTTGTCGATAATATAGTCGTGGGAGATGAGAGCTCTACGGTGACTGATTTTGAATTGTATCCTGCTGAAGGTCAATATATTTACCGGGTTGTCGCCTGCCAGATCCCAAATAATAATACTTATGATGAAAGTTTTACCGCCGGCGTGATCGGTGAGCCGGATGGCATAAATTATTCCATCGGCAAAAACGGCTGGGTCATTGTCGATATGCAATATCCGCTGGCGAATGGACCGGGAAATGACATCATCATATATGAGGGTGATGAAACCCCGGAGGATTTCACCTGCTACATCAGTTCTGAAATGGATGGTCCCTGGACACTGTTTGGTACCGGAACAGGCACCACAGCTTTTGATTTAAATTCTATCAACATCTTCTTTCCAAGGTTCATTAAAATTGTTGATGACGGTGATGGTGCAGCTAATCAGGACAATGCCGGCTATGACTTGGATGCCATTGAATCGATTGCTGTCCCAAACAAGGTTATTAATCCGGATCCTGCTGACGGCCAAAACAACATAGAACCTTTTGCACAGCTAAGCTGGGACAAGGGAACCGGTGGCAATTCAACCTATTTCAGGATATTTTTCGGCACTGATAATCCGCCTACCAATATCATTAATGGGGATTCAATAATCACTACTACCTTCATTCCACCTGATCTTATGGATTTTGATACATTTTATTACTGGCGTGTGGATGCCTGCAACGGATATGGGTCAACAACAGGAGATATCTGGAGCCTTCACACGGTGAGGGCTCCTGATGAAGATTTTGAAACCGGGAATTTCTCATCACACCGGTGGTTGTTTGAAGGGGATGCTGAATGGACTATCGACGGTACTGTGGCCTATTCAGGTATCTATTCGGCCCGTTCAGGGATCATCGGTAATAATCAATCCACATCTCTGAAGATTGAACTGGATGTAGAAGGCATCTTTAATACACAGATCAGCTTCAGCCGCATGGTTCAATCGGACATCAGCGACAAACTTCAATTTTATATCGACAACATTCTGCAGGATGAATGGGGTGGGCTCAAGGCTTTTAAAAAGGTAACCTATCCGGTAGATGATGGGCTGCATACTTTTGAATGGCGCTATGTGAAAGATGCCAGCGGAAGTTCAGGCAGCGACTGTGCCTGGATCGATTATATATATTTCCCTCTGCTGGCGCCACCAACAGCTTTTGCCGGAAATGACACATCCGTTTGTGAAGGATCAGCATTTCTATTGGCTGCTTATGCCACAAATTATGATTCATTGGTATGGTCATCTTCGGGTACTGGTGTGTTCAATGATCCTACCCTTGCCGATGCCCTATATACGCCCAGTGAGGATGATATCCTTACAGGATCTGTGATATTGACAATGACTGTTTATACAGGAAAGGAGATACTGACAGATGATCTAACACTGACTTTCGATCCCTTCCCTTCGGTACCGGCAAAGCCTGATGGCCCTGACTATATCGATTTGTTTTATACCTCCGAAACCGAATATTCCATTGTAGGAGGTGCCACTGCCTATGAATGGGAAATACTTCCACAGGAAGCAGGAACAATTTATGGTTCCGGGGCAATAATTACCATAATCTGGAATGGTACCTTTCTGGGATCGGTAAACCTGCACGTGAGGGGTATAAATGACTGCGGAATGAGTGATTTTTCCGACAATCTGGAAATACTCATTGTCAACACCATCGGAATACCTGCCCAAGGTCTGGATGCCAGGGAGCTGCAGATCATACCAAATCCAAACAATGGAAACTTCAGGATCAAAATGACTTATCCAACCGGAACTATCGACAGGATCAATATACTGAATACAACGGGAAAAATCATCTGTTCTTTAAGAGATATACCTGTCCATAACGCTATTACAAATGAATTACATTTGCGCTCTATACCCGATGGCTGCTATTATTTGTATATCATGGATAGGGATTGGTACTGTATTAAAAAATTTCTTGTTATGCATTGATTTTATCTAATTGACCAGAGGGATGAGGCTGTTTCATAAGTGATTAAAAATTGCCTTTCTGACTTTGTGTTACTTTGTGTCTTCTTTGTGAATCTTTGTGTTACAATTAATTAGATTAACCACAAGGGAACACAAAGGTAATCACAAAGGCACTCAAAGGACTTTTAAGCCAGCCTCATCCATCTGACAAATTTAGATTAATTCTAAATTTTATTTTGACCATTCAGGGAATTCTGATATTTTTATTCTTTTTTATATATCTTTGCATTAAGCTAATGATAATCAATTATAATTCACATTCACTTTAATAAAAGGAGAACACCTATGAAAAAAATGTCTTTACTCTTTATCCTTATTCTTCCTTTTCTTTTTACAATCGCACAGACGGTTGAAAGGGAGGAAGTGATTCTTGAAATTGCCACCGGCACATGGTGTCAATGGTGTCCGGGAGCAGCTGCTGCCGCAGATCAGTTAGTTGATGAAGGAAAAGATGTGGCTGTGATCGAGCATCACAATGGAGATCCTTATGCCAACCAATATTCAAATGCCCGCAACAGCTATTATTCTATCGGTGGTTATCCCACAGGCCATATGGATGGTATTGAAGAATATGAGGGAGGAGCTATGTGTCCGAATATTCCAGGCTCAACTTACCCGGCATATCTCCAACTTTATAATGAACGTAAGCCTATTCAATCAGCTTTCACTATCGACATGCAGGGCTATCATAACGGCAACAATTATTTTGTTACACTGACTATTAATAAGGTAGCAACTTCAAACACGGACAACTGTAAAGTTCATCTTGTCCTTACCGAATCAAACATTTCGGTCACTTGGTTCTGTTTAACCGATTGTGATTTTGTGAACAGGCTGATGGTTCCCAATGAAAATGGGACAACATTAAATCTGGACAATAATCAGCAAGTCATAAACCTGTCATTTACTCTCCAGTCAAGTTGGGACCCAGACGAATGCGAGCTGGTTTCTTTCATTCAGTATAACACCACAAAAGAAATTTACCAGGGGATAAAGCTGGCATTGAATGATCTGGTTCCACCTCCGGTTACAGCTGACTTTTCAGCTACGCCGACAATGGTTTGTGCCGGCGGAACTGTGAATTACACCGACAACTCCTTAGGTAATATCACGCAATGGCAGTGGACTTTTCCCGGCGGCACACCGGCCACTTCAAACCTTGAGAATCCCACAATCATTTATAACACTGCCGGCACGTATGATGCCACCCTTTCTATAACAGATGGTTATTCGGACGACGAGATCACCAAAACAAATTTTATCACCGTTGGCAATGCTGTTCCCACCACGCCTTCACAACCTGAAGGAACGGACCAGCTTTGCAAGAATCCGACGAATACAACTTACAGCACCACACCAGTGCCACAGGCAGCCTATTATAACTGGAAAATAGTACCTTCCACAGCAGGTCTTGCAACAGGCACCGGCTCCACAATAACAATCAACTGGGTTAATGCCTTCACGGGCACAGCAGGAATTATTGTACAAGCCATCAACGGCTGTGGTGAAAGCGATTACTCTGATACCTTATTCGTAACCATTTCAGCTCCTCCGGTCGTATATAATTTAACAGGTGGTGGCCCGTTCTGTGAAGGCAGTGAAGGTAGTGAAATTGGCCTTGATAATTCAGAAATGGGTGTAAATTATGAACTTTATCTTGAAAATAATCCCACCGGGATCATTGCTTCAGGAACAGGCAGCCCTATCAGCTTTGGATTGATTAACCAGCTGGGAATTTACACGGCTGTGGGCAACAATCCGACGACAACCTGTACGTCAAACATGAGCAATACAGCGGAAGTATCGGTAGTCACCTTACCTCTTACATTCACGATCACAGGTGGTGGTGAATACTGCGACGGAACAGGCGGTGCTGCAGTGGGTTTGAATGGTTCACAGTATGATTGTGAATATGAACTTTATCTGGATGGTGTTGCCACAGGCATTACTATTCCTGGGACTGGTTCGGCCATCAGCTTCGGAAACCAAACCGAAATAGGCACATATACTGCAGTAGGCATAAAAACAGAATTTGAATGCTTTAATAATATGGAAGGCTCCTCAGCAGTAAATATAATCTATATGCCTGAAGTCCCTGCCATGCCTGGCGGCCCGACATACGTAGACCTTTACTACATCCAGATCAGTCAGTACGCCACGACCGGAAGCGCTAATTCAAATGCTTATGCATGGAGCCTGGAACCATCCAATGCCGGCGAACTTGAAACCATCAGCCTGCTGGAAAGCCAGGTGACATGGAATTCCGGTTTCCTCGGTCTCGCCACTATCAAAGTCAGTGGAACAAACCAGTGTGGGGAAAGTGCATGGTCAGAAACACTTGAAGTCACTATCGGCAACTCGGTCGGAATTGGCGAACAGGGTAATGATCTCGGCATAAAGATATCACCCAACCCCAATACCGGCCAGTTCAAGCTGGAAATCAATACAGCTAAAAATGATGCCATATCGTTCAAAATAACCAATACCTTGAACTCTATCGTTTTTGAAAAAAATGACATCCAGATTAATGGCCATTATACTACAACAATTGACCTTGGAAATGCTACTCATGGGATTTATTTACTTACTGTCCAATCCCATGAAAAGATCGTGGTAAAAAAGATCGTGATCCAGTAGTAATTATTTAGATGACACCCCTTACGGGATTTGTCAAAGAGAGGCTGCCTCACTCAAGGGGCAGCCTCTTTTTATGTCACATAGTGACCTTCATGTCAGCAGTATTTATCTTTTATTTATTTTTGCTGTTCTCACTAAAATATTTTCTGATATGAAGCGATTTTTATTGTTGTTGACCCTGGCTCTTTCAATATGCATTGTCCGTGCTGAGATCATTGAGCAGACCTATTATTTTACCAATTATAAAATAACAACATCTGGTGATTATCAATTGATCAACTTTGATTATGCATTGCTGACAGGCATTCCCGGCGAGCCGGCTCTTCCCTATTTTTCTGTGTCATTGCTGCTGCCCCCCGGCCATAATGCCCGGTCTATCCAGTTCATTGGGGAAGATAATACTGAAATACCCGGCACCTTTAAGCTGTATCCCCAGCAATATGCACAACCTATCTCAAAAGGTGAAACAGGCCACTTCGTGATGAACGACCATGTTTATCTTTCCGACATGGTATACCCTTACACTTCCACGGGACAATTATCGACTCAATACATGAATGGTTATGCATTTGCATTGTCTGCATTCACACCAGTACAGTATTCTCCCTTATCCGGAAAGCTTTCCTATTTTAAGAAAGTGACTATCCGAATCGAAACAAGCGAAGATCCCAAAAGCAGGGTAGCTTTGAATCTGCTGCCGGTATCGCAGGAAACAGTGGAAAAAGTCAAAGATTTTGCCCAGAATGCGGACATGGTTTCAGCATATCCTCTAAAACAGATACGTGATGAGGTTTACCAATTGTTGATTATCACACCAGCACAATATGAAAACAGTTTTCAGAATCTTATTACACTGTACCTAAAACAAGGAATTAAAACACAGGTTGTTACAACAGAAGTGATCAATTCCGGCACGACCGGGCAGGACCTGCAGGAAAAAATCCGCAATTATATCATACAGGAATACAGTAGCCATGGTGTGGAATATATCCTCCTTGCCGGTGATGTCGAACTTGTTCCTTACAGGGGATTTTATTGCCTGGTTCAAAGTTCAAGCATTTATCAGGATAATAATATTCCCTCCGACTTGTATTATTCGGGACTTGACGGTACATGGAACGACAATGGAAATAATCTGTGGGGTGAGATTGGTGAAGATGATCTTTTACCGGAAATAGCTGTGGCCAGGATGCCCTTTGGTACGACAGATGAGTTGAACAGCATGCTCAACAAGACCATCAACTATCAGGTCAGCCCTGTTACCGGTGAGTTGGACCGCCCTCTGCTGGCAGGTGAACATCTTTACGATAATCCTATAACCGAGGGCAGCGACTACCTGAACCTGCTTATCGGATACCATGATGATAACGGTTATATCACCGATGGCATACCTGAAGACGATGATTATGAAACACTTTATGATGAAAATAATTACTGGAGTCCTGAAATTCTGATTCAAAAAATCAATCTGGGTAAATCGTTTGTTCACCATTGCGGGCATGCGAACTCTGACTATGTGATGAAGCTATATACTTCTGACATCACCAATGCCAACTTTTCACAGGTTAATGGGATTATACACAATTTTACCCTTGTTTACACACATGGTTGCATCTGCGGAGCTTTCGACTACAATGACTGTATTGGTGAGAAGATGGTCACCATTGATAATTTTGCTGCGGCGTTTATAGGCAATTCGCGGTATGGATGGTTTAACGAGGGACAGACCGAAGGGCCATCGGCACACCTGCACCGAGAGTTTGTCGATGCGCTATACCATGATAAGTTGAATAGGGTAGGCCGCACGCATATGGAATCACGGATAGCGACAGCACCATGGGTGAATGCGCCGGGGCAGTGGGAAGAAGGTGCCCTGCGCTGGTGCTTTTATGACTGCAACGTGCTTGGCGACCCCGCTATGGCCATTTGGACCGATAATCCAATAACCATCGAGACAACTTATCCTTCAACATTACCGGTTGGCATTCCCACTCTGAATGTATCTGTCACCAATGGTGGAAACGCCGCCGAAGGTCTGCGGTGTTCTCTATTCAAAGACGGTATTCTTTATGGCGTTGGAATTACCGATAGCAATGGCGAAGCAACCATAATCATTGATCCGGTCATCACTGATCTGGGAACCGTCAACCTTATAGTTTCGGGTTATAATTGCCTGCCCACATCCTATGATATTGATGTCATTCCCAATCAGGGAGCCTATGTAATATACGCTGTGTCAACCATTCATGACTATGAAGGCAATGGAAATGGATTGGCCGATTACGGAGAACTCATATCGCTTTCATTAAGTGTTACGAATGTCGGTACCCAAATAGCGCTGAATACGGATGTATTTTTATCGACAAGCGATGAATATATCACCATTACTGACAATGAGGAGAATTACGGTGATATTGCCAACGGACAGACCGTCAACAAGGACTATGCTTTTCAGTTTGGCATTGCCGGCGATATTCCTGACCAGCATGTGGTGACTTTCAACCTGGAGGCTGTATCGAATGAAACATGGAATTCCTCATTTTCAGTTATTGTCAATGCTCCTGCTCTGTCAATCGGGCAGTTTTTTATTGACGATTCAGAAACTGGCGACAACGACGGAAACCTGGATCCGGGTGAAACAGCCACAATTATCATCGGATCTGCCAACCTCGGACATAGCGATTGCTATGAAGTTGAAGGTGTCATCAGCACTACAAGCTCATATATCACACTGGGTAACCCGGTTTTTCAGGTTCCCGAGCTACCTGATGGGGAGTCGTTTAATGCCGGCTTTGAGGTGACAATGGCTGAAGATACGCCTCTTGGCACCAATGTCGACCTCAATTATCAGCTTACATCCTTCGGGTACCAGGTGACAAAAAATTTTATAACCACTATAGGCATCATCATGGAAGATTTTGAAACAGCTGACTTTTCAAAATATTCCTGGACATTCGCAGGCAGTGCACCCTGGACCATCAGCCAGGAGGCCCCCTATGATGGTCTCTATTGTGCCCGTTCAGGTGTTATCGCTGATGCACAGACTTCAGAAATGACCATTACCATTGAAGTGCTGGCAACCGACAGTATCTCTTTTTACAGGAAAGTCTCCTCGGAACTCGATTGCGATTTCCTGCAATTTTATATCGATGAAACACAGATGGGTGCATGGTCGGGAGAATCAGACTGGACACGGGTCATCTTCCCTGTCACTACCGGCAATCACACGTTCAAATGGATCTATTCAAAAGATTATATGGCCAACGGCGGTATTGATGCCGTATTCGTTGACTATATCAAATTCCCGCCTGTCCTTATTCCTGAAGGTATTGATGAGACAGTATTGCATAACAACCTGTCTGTTTATCCTAATCCTTTTAGGAATCTCTTAACGGTTGATTATACACTTGACAATCCGACTCCATTAAAAATCTCGCTATTAAATATGTCCGGCAAATTCGTTAAAATCTTAAAAAATAAGCCATCTGAACAAGCGGGTACATACCAGGTTATTATGAATAGCATGGGCCTGAGGCCTGGCGTTTATTTTATCCGCTTTGAAACAGAGAAGATAACAGATATCAAAAAAGTGATCCTTTTAAACTAATCGATACAAAATTTCAAAACAATGCAAAGAACATCATTTACTCTAATCCTGATTATCAGTTTCCTTTTCTCTTTTAGCCAGAAAACATGGGTCGGTTTTACGGCCGACAGTCCTCAACAACCTGGTATCTCAATCGTAGAGCAGAATGCCGAAAAAGTTATTGTCGACATTTCCGTTCCCGGCATGTATGTTTCAGATGTTGAAAATCAGGGAACAGTATATAAAAGGCTTGAATTGACAGAATTTCAGACAACCAGTGTAGTCGGTTATCCTGAACTGCCAACGATAAACCAGATCATCGGCATACCCGGTGATAAACTGGCACGGTTTCGCATCATTGAAATGAATAAGATAATTCTATCAGATTATAATATATACCCTTTCCAGGTACCGGAAAAAGATATTAAAGGAGGAAAATCTGACGAATTTATAATAAACAAAGACTTTTACAGCCAGAATAAACCTTTTCCGTCAGGTAACATCATCCTTGATGCACCAGGAATATGGAGAGACGTGAAAATCACCGGTTTGCACATTGTACCCTTCACATATTATCCTCAGAAAAAAGAAATTGAAGTCATCACCCACCTGAAAATCGAAGTCGAATTTTATGGACATGATTCAGAACATTATCTGGCCAGGGATAAGTCCATCACGCCGGAATATTACAGGATGTATAATGCGGCCATCAGCAATTTCGCTTCTCTTGGTTATACCATGACATACAGGGATAATCCGGGTATAAAATATCTCATTATCACCAACGAAGGTGCATTGCAGACTATTCAGCCGCTTATAGACTTTAAAAACCAGCAGGGGTTCAGAGTGGAAGTAAAAACGCTCGGACCCGGATTTGAAGCTCCCCAGGATTTTAAGACTTACATTCAGCAGATATATCAGAGCGACGGACTGGAATATGTGCTGATAGTCGGCGATGCTTATCCGAACGGGGGCCAGGGCGGCGGGCCAAACATCGTACCTATGTTCTGGTGGGCACCTTCAGGTGAAGATGCATCCTTCTCCGATACATGGTATGTCTGCCTCGATGGACCTGATGATCATTTTGCCGACCTGGCCATTGGTCGTTTTGTATATGATGAACTGGATGAACTCGATATACAAATCCAGAAGACCATGAGCCATTATACCAATCCGGATGCCTCCACTAATTGGGCTGAAAATACAATACTGGTCGCCCATCAGGAAGATTATCCCGAAAAATATACCCGATGCAAGGAAGAAATCAGAACTTACAACTATGCCCTTCAGACACCCATATTTACCCCCTGTTATGGTGGGGCGGGAGCAACCAATAATGATATCGTCAATTATGTCAATAACACATCCTGTGGGATTTTTAATTACCGTGGGCATGGAAGTGCGACCGAGTTCGGGGAGTGGTGCGGTCAGGGTAGTTTCACCAATACACATGTCCAGCAGCTAACAAATACCAGGCGATTGTTTGTTCTTTTCGATGTATGTTGTGATAACATGGACATTGTAGCGTTTGGGGGCGATTGCCTGTGTGAATCGTTCATGAAGTCGCCTGTAGCATCTGTCGCCATCAACGGTGCGATAATCCCATCCTACACCATACCAAACCATGATTACGACAAAGAAATGTATAAAGCGGTATTCCAGGAAGGGATTTATAACATCGGCTATGTGACCAATTTTGCGAATATCACTGTTTTGAATATTCATGATAGTCTTGGAAGAGCAAATGTCAGAACCTATCTGTGGCTGGGTGATGCTTCTCTGGAACCCTGGACGCTTCAGCCGGCAGAGCTGACCGTTACACATGATTCTCAGTTATTCCTGGGGCTTACGGAATTCAGTGTATCAGTCAACGGCAACATGGGGCCGGTAGAAAATGCCATGGTGTGCATAAGCAATGAGGATGGAAGTATTTATGGCGTTGCCTATACCGATGCAGCAGGACTTGCAACAGTGGCCTTCAGTGAACCTGCCCATGTTCCGGGATTCGCCAAGGTAACGGTTACATCACATAATTATTTACCCTACCAGGCCGAAATCCCTGTCATACCTCTCGAGGGCGCTTATGTCGTTAAAGACAGCTTTACTATCAATGATGAAGCAGGAAATGCAAATGGACTGATGGATTACGGAGAAACCATAGCCTTGACCATGACCGTAAAAAATGTCGGCCTGGAATCTGCCACAGGTGTCACAGTCGAGCTGGGCACTTCTGATGAATACATATCCCTGACCACAAATTCAGCCTATTTCGGCGATATTCCTGCCGAAGGTACGGTAACAGTGGCTAATGCCTTTGCATTCAATGTAGCCTCCACTATCCCGGATAATCATAATGTCCTTTTTGAAGTGAGTGCCACTGATGGGACAAATATATGGGTGAGTAATTTTTCGATACAGGGCTATGCTCCTGTATTCGAATTCGGCAGCATGACTATTTCTGATCCAACCGGCAATGGGAATAACCGTCTCGATCCTGGTGAAATAGCTGATATCACCATCAATATCATAAATAATGGACATAGCGATGCTGCAGAAGTATTGGCTTCCCTGTCAACAACCAGTGCTTTTCTCACTCTTAATACCACGTCATCAAATCTGGGGGTGCTCGCAGCCGGTCTGTCAGGAAACGCTGTTTTCAATATATCCGTTGACCCCGGTACCCCGATAGGGTCGAGCGTTGATCTGATTTGTAATATTGAATCGGGAATGTATTCAGTTAATAAAACCTTTTATTCCAAAGTTGGATTAATGCTTGAAGACTGGGAAAGCGGTACCTTCAATGATTTTGATTGGAGTTTCAGCGGTAATTCGCAATGGACTGTAACTGATCAGAATCCTTACGAAGGCCTGTATTGCGCACAATCAGGTGATATCTCCGATTTGCAGAATTCGCAGTTATCATTGGATTATAATGTGATGTATGATGATACCATATCATTTTACAGAAAAGTTTCATCTGAAGCCTCCTACGATTATCTGGAATTTTACATCGACAATACAAAGATCGATCAATGGTCGGGGGAACAGGCATGGGAGAAGGTATCTTATCCCGTGACAGCAGGGCCTCACACTTTCACATGGAATTACATGAAGGATTATTCGGAGTCAAACGGACAGGATGCCGCATGGATCGACTTTATTTCTCTTCCGCCTGAGCTGGTTACCACAGCCTATGCCGGACCGGATATGACCATCTGCCAAAGCAATACCTGCGCACTGACCGGAACGGCTACTCTTTACAACACACTTGAATGGACAACATCAGGCACCGGAACATTTGATGATAATACCCTTCTGAATGCGGTGTACACACTAGGTGAGGAAGATATCAATACAGGAGAAGTTATTCTTACTCTCACTGCTTATGGTCCCAGTGATGAAGTAGTGAGCGATCAAATGGTGCTGACTATTTATAAATTGCCTGTCGTCTTTGCAGGTGAAGATACTGGAATCTGTGCTGGTGAGTCTGTGCCTATCACGCAAGCCACTGCCGAAAATTATTTCGGATTACTTTGGACCACTGCCGGTGATGGGACATTTGATAATGCCACCATCCTGACCCCGGTTTATACACCAGGTATACAAGATTTACTTGCAGGCACTTTTACCCTGACACTATCGGCTGTGAATGAACCTTGCGAGAATATCACTGATGATGTGGTCTTTACAATCAATCCACTTCCAACACCATCGATTTCGGGACTGCAGGAAACCTGTCTGGGCACTTCAGGTGTCCTTTATTCCACACAGAGTTATGAGGGTAACGCATACAACTGGATGATTGCCGGTGGTACCATCACCGATGGCCAGGGAACGGCAGAAGTGACCGTGACATGGGAACAGACAGGCGATGGAAGCATATCGGTTCAGGAAACTAATAATTTTACCGGCTGCCAGGCATCGTCATCCACTGATGTCAAAGTACATGCTTTACCCTTAGTTATGCTGGGCGCCGACACCAGTATATGCCATAACCATCATCTGACTCTTGATGCGGGTAATCCCGACGCACAATCCTGGGTTTGGTCGACCGGACAAAACACCCAGTCGATAGTCATCGATTCGACCGGCGCAGGCATTGGCGGCACAAAAATAATTTTAGTCACCATAACCGATACCAAGGGATGTACCGCCTCAGATGAAATATCGGTATATTTTGAAGATTGTTCTGGTATTGCCGACAACGCCTATGACCTGGCCATCAATATCTTCCCCAATCCAAACAAGGGTACCTTCATACTTGAGCTCCTCCCACAGGAACAGGATGTGATCAGCATCAGAATTGTGAATGCTTCAGGCGCCACGGTTTCGGAAGAAAACAACATTAAGCTGACTGGTAAGATGAGAAAAGAATTCAAGCTGGACAATGGTGATGGCATCTATTACCTCTACATCGAAAGCAAAAAGGTACATTCGATTAAGAAAGTTGTTGTTCAGAGATAATCTCTCAAATCCTTAAAAAAAAGGCTGTCCCCCGGGCAGCCTTTTTTTATTTTCAGGGGTCACATTTTAGCGGTTTTGTGATTAATAAAAAATTCTTTAAAAAAGATGACAATTTGATTTTAAGGATTAGTAACTTTGTTAGACTATTAACAAACCTAAATGCCATGAAAAAAGTTACAATTCCATTCATTATCATTTTCGTAAGCCTCACCCAGCTTCTATTTGCCCAGACTTACACATTCCATTTTGAGAAGCCTGTTCTCAAGCAGACTGCTGACGGTTACACGGTTGTCAACTATACCGATTGTATTAATTTTGGAAAGGAAGGCACACCGGAACTGCCTTACAGGGGTATCGACCTTCTCCTGCCACAGAATCAAGAAGTTGTCCAGGTAAAGGTCGTTTCTCTTACAATGTATTCTAAAGAAACCGGTATCAGGATAAAACCTGCTGTTAAACCGGTGCCTGTTTCAAAATTCAATGGAGAAATGGTCACTCCTATTGAGGATGAAGCCATTTATTCCTCCTCATCACCTTATCCCGCGACCAATGTCAGCACAGCCATAACCAATTACTTATGCGGCCATGGCATAGCCTCATTCACCATCTGTCCGGTCATCTATATTCCGGCGCAGGAGGAGGTGCAGTTCATACAGGATATCGTCATCGAAATCCAGACTGCCTCCACTTCCAGAGCGAATGCAGTATCCAAGTTCCTGAAAACTTCTGCCCTTATCGAAAACCGTATTAACTATATCGTTGAAAATCCTGAAATGCTGAACAATTATAGTTACAGTTCGGTCAGAGATAATGATGAATATGATCTTTTGCTCATTACAAAGAACAGCCTTCTGCCTGCTTTTGAAGAGTATATCGCCTTTAAGATTGCAACAGGATTCTTCGTCAAGGCGATAACCACCGAAGAGATCTACGCTCAATATACCGGTCAGGATGACCAGGAGAAGATCCGCAATTGCATCATTGATTACTATTCAAATTACGGCATCCAATATGTCATACTCGGAGGTGACGCTGATCCAATGAATCCGGCTGACAGGACTATCCCCCACCGGGGTTTTATAGCAGTTGACGATAACGACATTCCCTGCGATATGTATTATTCCAATCTGGACGGAAACTGGAATACGAATGGGAATAATTCCTGGGGTGAGCCCGGAGAGTGGGACCTTTATTCCGAAGTGAGCATTGGCAGGATATGCGTTGATGATGAGATCGATATTGCGAACTTTACCAATAAACTTTTCTTGTACCAGGATGCTCCAGTGGTTGCTGATATAGAAAAAGGCGTAATGGTTGGTGAACAGCTTGACTCCGGTACATGGGGTGATACATACAAGGATGAAATTGCCAACGGTAGCTCTAATAACGGATATACCACAACCGGCTTCCCACTAAATTTTACCCTGACAAAACTTTATGAATCGGTTCAGATGTGGGATAAAACCAATATTTTCGACCAGTTTAATTTTGCCGGCGTAAACTTAATGAATCACCTGGGGCATTCAAATGTTGACTATAACATGAAAATGTACAATTCGGACCTTACCACTACAAACTTTACAAATGATGGTATCACAAGGGGATTTGTCATTGGTTACAGCCAGGGGTGTTACAATGGTGCTTTTGATAACAGGAATGATGCCGGTAGCTATGGTGGCGATTGCTTTGCCGAAACCTTCACCAGCCTTGAAACCGGAGAAGTGGCATCGATAGCCAATTCACGTTATGGCTGGTACAATCCCGGAGGAACTAACAGTTCATCTCAATATTATGACAGGCAGTTTTTTGATGCCCTTTTTGGTGAAGACATTTTCGCCATCGGCGATGTGAATGCCGAGTCGAAAGAAGATGATGTGTCCTACATCTCCACTGATGAATACTGCCGGTGGGTAGCTTATGAGACCAACCTTTTCGGTGATCCAAGCATGAACATATGGACTGCCACTCCGACGGATATATCTGCAGATTACCCCGTTAGTATTTCGATTGGCAACAGTGAAATATCATTTGTGACCGATGCGCCCTTTGCAAGAATAGCTATCGCCCAGAACGGAGAGCTTATCGGCCGGGGTATAGCCGATGCCAACGGGAATGCCACAGTGACTTTCCCCACTATTCTTGATCCGGCCCCTTTGGATATTTCCATCACTGCACATAATAAAAACAGACATACCGGTTCTGTCCTGGTTATTTCCAATCAGCCTTATATCATCTATCAATATAATCAGGTGAACGATGTTCTAGGTGATAATGATGGCCTTCTTGACTATGGCGAATCAGTCTATTTATCAGTTGCAGTGACCAATGTCGGCGACCAGCCTGCCGCCAATGCAACTGTGACCATCTCAACAAGTGACCCCTTTGTCACCATTACTGAAAATTCATACTTCTATGGCACCATTCAGCCTGGTCAAACCAAGATGATTGATGATGCGTTTGCTGCTGACATTTCTGCAGGCATCCCCGACCAGCATAACATCACTTTCGATCTGGAAATATCTGCACAGGATACATGGTATGCCGATTTTGCTTTGAAAGCCAATGCTCCTGTTCTTTCCATTGGAAATTTTATTGTCGATGATTCTGAGAGTGGAAATAATAATGGCAATATTGATCCGGGTGAAACCGTCGATATCACGATCCAATCTTCCAACTTTGGCCACTGCGATGCTTTTAACGCTATCGCGACGCTGGTATCAACCAGCGAGTGGATTAATATTATCGAGTCGACTTATACTATTGGTGATATGCCCGCAGACATGACCACTGACGTTATTTTCACAGTTGAGGTTGATGATTATGCACCAATAGGTGCCTATGTTGATTTTACCTATACGTTAACATCTGGAGATTATTCTTTATCCAGTGCCTATTCGCGGACCATCGGGCTCGTTTACGAAAACTGGGAAACAGGTGATTTCAGCAAATTCACCTGGTCCTCATCCAGCACATGGCCGTGGTTTATCACAGCAAATAGCCCCTATGAAGGAGAATTCTGTATACGCTCCGGGGCAATTAGTAATGATGAAACATCAAATATTAAAACCACATATAATTGTGTGTCGAACGACAGCATTTCATTCTACCGCAGGATTTCCACACAACCCGACTACGACTATCTCAGTTTCTTTATCGACAATGTTCTGATTGATCAATGGTCGGGATTCTATGACTGGGCAAGATTTAGCTATCCGGTTACACCTGGTGTGCATACTTTCAAATGGGAATATGATAAAGACAATGAAGAATATGCAGGTCTGGATTGTGCCTGGGTCGATTATATTGTTTTTCCTCCAACACTGGTCACAGGCTGCTTTCCCGGCCCTGATACAACCATCTGTATTGGAAACTCTTACCAATGCCAGGCTACTGTAACCAATTACACCACACTCCTGTGGACTACATCCGGAACCGGAACATATAATAACGATAAGCTGATAAATCCAGTGTACTATCCAAGCCAACAGGATTTCAATAATGGCTCCGTTATTTTATCACTCACTGCATACAGCAATCTGCCCTGCGGTGACATTACACGAGATTTTACACTCGCCTTTAATCCATTACCCTCGACACCTGTAACACCTCTGGGGCCGGATTATGTTGACCTATATTACACAACAGTATCCGAATATACCATTGAAGCGTCGCCGTTTGCTTCAACATACGCATGGCAGCTCATGCCTGTCAATGCCGGCTCTGTCAGTGGTTCCGGCACGACCGGCACTGTTGACTGGAATCCGGATTATCTGGGTATGGCCACTGTCAGCGTAAAAAGTATTAACTACTGCGGTGAAAGCCCATACTCTGAAGAATTTAATGTTGAGGTGGATAATACTGTCGGATTAGCCGAAAAAGATGGCAGATCCACCATCACCATTGTTCCAAATCCAAACAACGGGAAGTTCATGCTCAATGTGGATTCCAAACGGAAAGGAACAGCGACACTTACTATTGTAAATTCCTATGGGAGTGTAATTTATTCTACCAAATCTTTGGAACTGCGTCCGAATGCTGCCTTGGAAATTGACCTGAAGGAGGCGATTAACGGCGTCTATTATCTTGAAATGTCCACTGGTGAATATAAGGCAGTGAGAAAGTTCGTCATTTTGAAATAAAGCTGCTTTTAATCGGGAAGACATAAAAAAGGGATGACATCTCGCTTGAGATGTCATCCCTTTTATTAATTTTAGCATCTTAAAAACCAAGACCGATTATGAAAAAATTATTACCCCTGTTTTTCTTTGTTTTTCTGTTTTACCAGAATAGTCAATCCCAGACCATCAATGTCAATCCTGATCCCAACGGTGATCCCTGGATCGCAGGACAGTTAAGGCCTCTGACCGATGAAGACTGGAAATTCCTGAAGAGCCTGCCGGAGCTTACAGTGCCATTACAATATACAAACCGTATTTTGCCTTCATCGGTCGACAACTCGCAGGAACCCTATTTCCGTCCTATCTTCAACCAGGATGGCGGAAGTTGCGGTCAGGCCAGCGGCATCGGTTATGCGTTCACTTACGAAATAGATTTTGCCCGTGGTATCCCTGCCAATACGATGGTGAATCAATACCCCACTCATTTTACATGGAACTTCCTGAATGGCGGCGTGGGAGGCGGCTCATGGTACTGGGATGGATGGATGATCATCCATGCCGATGGCTGCCCCAACGTGGCTGACTATGGCGGAAGTATGTGGTATGGCGGCCAATCACGCTGGATGAGCGGCTATGAAAGTTATTATAATGGCATGCACAACCGTGTGCTCGACATGTTCGCACTCAACGTGTCCACGCCTGAAGGCCTGGAAATCCTTAAAAACTGGCTTTATGACCATGTGAACGGGTCTGATGCCGGCGGCCTGGCCAACTTTGCCGCAGGCGTTTCCGGATCTTTCTATATGACTTCATTGCCCGTCGGCACCCCTGAAGCAGGTGAACCGGTCGTTGTCTATTGGGATGCCAGCGTGAACCATGCCTTGACATTCATTGGCTATAATGATTCTATCCGTTATGACTTTAACGGAGACGGACAATACACCATCAATGAAGATATCAATGGTGACGACATCATTGACCTGCGCGACTGGGAAATTGGTGGCTTACTTTTTGCCAACAGCTGGGGACCAGGATTTGGTGATAATGGAAAATCTTACATGATGTACAAGCTGCTCGCCGATGCCACCGAGAACGGAGGCATATGGGGAAACACCGTTCACATGATCACTGCACGTGAAACATTCGAACCCTATGTAACTGTCAAAGCAACAGTTAAACATACATCACGGGATAAAGTTAAAATTATGGTGGGTGTGTCAAAAGATACCGCTGATACGGAGCCTGCATGCCTGATGTCATTCCCTCTGTTTTCATTCCAGGGTGGGCCCTTGTACATGCAAGGTGGAAACACCGAAGCCGACAAAACCATTGAAATCGGCCTTGATATCACCCCAATACTCGGAGAAATCACCCCAGGACAACCGGCAAAATTCTTCCTGCGGATCATCGAAAATGACCCTAATTATGAAGGTACCGGTGAGGTCATTTCATACTCAATCATTGATTATACCAACGGTATTGAAGAGGTGGTGAGTGACCAGCAGAATGTTCCCATTACCGAAAACGGGGAAACTACCCTGTGGCTTATCAAAACTGTCGACTTCAATGCCCCGGCGATTATCACCGAAGAGCTTCCGGAAGCCATTACCAATGAACCCTATTCTTACCAGCTTGAAGCTGCCGGCGGCATACCTCCCTATACCTGGGATATTGTCATGGATTACGAGGAAGGAACACTGCTCTGTATTTATCCGGCCATAACCGAAGAACAACTAATACCGACTCAAAACGATGACGGTTTTGCTACAAAAGACCTGGCATTCACATTCCCTTTTTATGGAGAATTTTACAATCATGTGGCTCTGCTTACTGATGGTTCTGTTGTTTTCGAAGACCAGTTCCAGTATATCCGCAGCGAAGAAAATATCATGTCCTTTAAAACAATTACACCCTATGGTGCCGACCTGATGTTGTATCCGGAACAGGGTGATGCAATGTATTACAGCGGTGATGAGACCCATGCCACATTTCGTTGGAAAACTTCAATGTATGATTTGCCAGATGTGGATGTGGATGTAGCTGTTACACTTTATCCTGACGGCAGAATAGAGTTTTATTACGGGAATGACATCACAGAAGGCACAAACTGGGGAGCAGGCATATCTAAGGGCGATGGACAGAACTATGTGATCGCTAATATTTCAAATTCTTACAGCATTCCCGACAATTATGCCTCACAATTCACTGCCCCGGAATATCCCATGGGCATGTCATTATCACAAGATGGGGTGTTTTCAGGGACACCCATTGTTAACGGACATACATGGGAAATAACTTTCAGGACAACAGATGATTATTCCATATTTACCACAAAAACACTGGCATTTACAACCTTAAATGTCGGATATTCTGATCCATTAGCTGACAACCTGATCAGCAACCTTCAAAGTGTGCCGAATCCGTTCAATGAGAAGACTATTATCGGTTTCTCTCTTGCGCAGGAGTGTCCTGTCACTTTGGATATAATAAACTCAAGTGGGCAGGTCATTAAAACTTTTACACGGAATCAGAATCTTCCGGCCGGTCAATACAGCTTTACCTGGGATGGAAAAAATGATGAAGGTCAGGAATGTCCTGCCGGGGTTTACTTTTATAAAGTATCTGCCGGACACTCAACATTGACCGGAAAGTTAATCTTCTTCAGATAGAACTTTTGAAATCATCCATATTTTATACATCTAATAGCTATGCAGAGGGTGTTGCAATATTTCATGGTACTAGTTATAACATTATTGTATCTTGTACCTTCTTCAATAGAGGCACAGGATCTCTGTAACCAACCCGATTCACTGACCATTTTGTTCAAGGCAGGTTTATATAAACCGATGACTATTGAGGACTCAATCGGTCTTGTCAGTCTGCCGGAGCTGACATTACCGGAAAGGTATAAAAGTCCATCAGCGCCTTTGCTGCCAGCAGTTCTTGATAACTCAGAACAACCCTGTATGAGACCAGTGTTTCAGCAGACAGGCTTATGTTGCGGTCAGGCAGCACTTGTAGGATATAATTTTACATACGAAATGAACTGCAAGCGGGAAGTGCCGGGTAATGTTCCTGAAAATCAATACCCTCCACACTTTGTGTATAATTGGCCCAATGAAGCAGCGGGTTATGGTGGCGTGAGTTATTATCATGCAATGGAAGTACTCAGAAGTGTTGGAACACCAAATGTTGCTGATTACGGTGGAATGGCAGCAGGGGGAAATACCAGATGGATGTCGGGATATGAAAATTATTATAACGGCATGCATAATCGGATAGAAAATGCCTATAACATCCGCACTGACACATATGAAGGGTTCCTTACCCTGAAATACTGGATGCTGGAACACCTCAACGGTTCACCTGTAGGTGGGGTTGCGAGCTTTTATGCCAATCAGCCCATGACATATTACTTGCAGCCTGGTACACCGGAAGCCGGGAAACAGGTTTGTATCGCGTGGGCTTCCTATTCCAGCCATGCTCTCACTATAGTCGGATGGAATGACTCTATCCGGTGGGATTATAACAGCGACGGGCAATATACTAATGATATTGATATCAGTGGCGATGGTATCATTAATATGAAAGACTGGGAGATCGGGGGTTTTAAATTTGTCAACAGCTATGGTGGCATTCCCGCATGGGGCGATAGCGGCTACTGTTATATGATGTATAAAACAGTCGCTGATAAATTCGGTGAAGGAGGGATCTGGAACAGCACTGTCAATGTCCTGAAAGTCAAAGAGGATGATTCCCCACAGCTGACTATGAAAGTAAAAGTCCAGCATACCTGTCGTGAACAGCTGAAAATATATGCTGGTATCGCTGAAGACGTTTCCGCCTCTGTACCAACTCATATTCTTGACCTGCCTATTTTTGACTACCAGGGAGGATGCCTCAACATGCAGGGTGGAAGCACTGAAAATGATAAAATCATCGAATTCGGCATTGACATCTCACCTCTTCTTAATTATATCACTCCCGGTCAAACGGCCAAGTTTTTCCTGGTGGTTGTCGAACGGGATCCAGATAACTGGTCGACAGGCTTTATCAAGGAATTTTCGCTGGTCGATTATACCAATGGTGTTAATGAGATACCCTCAGGAGTCAGTAATTTACTGATAAACCAGAATGATACGACGTTTGTACCTGTTGTTGCTACTATTAACTACTCAGATGTTACCATTTCAACTTCCACTCTTCCCGAAGCCCATGTCTATGAACCTTATACATACCAGTTAACAGCGACAGGTGGCACGTCACCATATTTCTGGGATATTGACCGGGGTTATAATGAAACCAGTCATAACGGCACTTTCCCTTCGATAACGTCTGAACAGCTCACCCCCACCAGTAACACCGATGGTTATGCCTTCATGGCTCTCCCGTTTGAATTTCCATTTTTTGGCCAGTTATATGATAGCGTTTATATGTATGTGGATGGTTTCCTGAAATTCGATAACTGGCTGGTCACATGGCCTTATTTCCAGGAAATCTTTTACAGGTTCACAAAGAACAGGAACATTGCACCATTTTTTGATGTGGGATTAACATTATATCCGAGCGGAGGGGATGGCCTATGGTATGAAGGTGACTCATCCTGCGTAACTTTCCGCTGGAAGGTTTCACAGGATGGGTATAATTCACAATCCGACCTCAATCTGGCAGTGAAATTATATCCTACCGGCAAAATCGAATACTATTACGGTAATATTCAATTGGTCGCTTCTACACGCTGGTTTGGAGGGGCCTCAAACGGGGATGGAAAAAATTACCAGACCTCGGCAGTTTCAAATACCACTTCCATACCTAACAATTATATCATAGAATTCGCACCAAAGCCTTATCCCATCGAGATGGAAATGTCGGCCGACGGAGTGTTTAGCGGTATACCAGAGCATGAGTATGATAACATGACCATTAGTTTTGTAGCCACGGACCAGAACCTGATTTCTTCATCTAAAATCTTGTCATTCAGTACTATCGGCATTGTAAGTGACTTCACAGTACTTTCCGGTGATGATAATTTGATAGAACAGGGTGAGACAGCCAGTGTTGATATCATCGTCAAGAATATTTCCAGCACTACTATTCATAATGCTGTCATGACCTTCTCCACTCAGGACGATTATATTGTCATGACTGACAGCACCCAGGATATCGGTACTCTTGCTCCTAATCAGACCATGGGATTTCCGAATGCTTTTGGATTTATAGTCTCTGACACCATTGAAAACAATCATTCTATAGTCTTCAATAATAAAATCACAGCAACCGAAGATACGTTCGAAAGGACACTTGAGTTCATAGCCTATGCGCCTCTTATTACAATTGGCACTCTTTCTATAGATGATAGTGGTAATGGAATATTTGATCCGGGAGAAACAGTGACTTTTAATGTTACTCTTAGTAACCAAGGTAAAGGAAAGGCCGTAGATATCCATTCCATTCTCAGCTCAGTCGATCCGCAGATAACTATTAATAATGGCAATGATTCGATTGACCTAATACCTGGTAACGGATCATCTGAATTATCGTTCACCATTACATCTCTGCCTTCTACAATGGATGGACATATTGCCTATTTTGAAATCGTAATCACAGGCGACTATGGAATATCCATTCAGGACACCCTTTATCTGACTGTTGGCACAATCACTGAAGATTTCGAGACCGGAGATTTCAGTCAGTTCCCATGGATATTCACCGGAAGCCATCAACCTTGGTACATTACCAATAGCAACGTATATGAAGGAAGTTACTGTGCTAGATCCGGTCAGATCCTGGATCAGCAGGTTTCGAGAATGAAGCTTGATATCGAAGTGCTGAGCAATTCTGAGATCTCCTTTTACAGGCGAGTATCATCAGAAGTCAACTATGATTTCCTTATTTTTTATATTGATGATTCTGAAAAAGGACGCTGGTCGGGTGAAGTCCCCTGGGATAAAGTGACATACACCATCAACAAGGGCATACGCAAATTAAAGTGGGAATATAAGAAAGATTATTCCGTAGTCAATGGCAGTGATTGTGCCTGGGTCGATTTCATCACCTTTCCTCCCATTCAGTCCCGGTTGCTGACTGTCTATGCCGGTGCAGATGACACTATCTGTGAAAACACAAACTGCACTCTCTCCGGCTCAGCCTCTTATTATTCTTCAATCCTCTGGGAAACAACAGGTTCAGGGAACTTCAGCAATGAGCAGATCCTGAATCCGGTTTATTACCCTGGCACCTCAGATATTATCACCGGTGCAGTAGTCCTTAAACTGACAGCCAATCATAATCTGGGCTTTTCTCTGACCGACTATATGACGATCTTCTTTGACCCGTTACCAGAAGCTGATGCAGGCCAGGATATATCGACGTGTGAATATCTGCCTGTCAATCTGGCAGGGCAAATCACTTCTTCTGATTCAGCTTTCTGGTCGACAACTGGCGATGGGACATTCAACGACACTACAAACCTCTCTGCTGTTTATTATCCCGGAACATCAGATTTTGAAGCAGGTACGGTAAATCTGATTCTGACAGCTTATCCAAAAGCTACCTGCCTGATTACGGTGAATGATACGCTGACTCTGAATGTCCAGCATCAACCTCTCGTAAATGCCGGTGATGATGGCGTGATTTGTGAAAATCAATCCTATCAGTTATCAGGCACAGCAGAATATACAAGTACTATTCAATGGACGACAACCGGTGATGGAATTTTTGATGATCCATCTTCATTATCAGCAATTTATACACCTGGTGTGGAAGATATATCTGCAGGATCTGTTACACTGGCTCTGATTGGCTATGCCATTTCTCCTTGCACCGGACAGGATAGCGACCTAGTACTTATCACAATTGCATCTCATCCATTGGCAGATGCCGGTGAAAATCAGATTATCCCGTACCTGACATCCACAACGCTTTCTTGCACAGTATCAGGTGGATCCGGCGATTATTCTTATATGTGGACACCTGTTATATACCTGGTCAATCCGAACATTCAAAATCCGACAACTGTTCCACTGACCAATTCGGTCATTTTCACAGTCATGGTCACAGATAATGTTTCAGGATGCCAGTCATCAGATCAGGTTACCGTTTATATCGAAGGCAGCCCGTTTAATATTACTGTTTCAGCTAATCCTGAAAATGTATGCCTCGGACAATCCACCCAACTCAACGTTGAAGTTGATGGCGTAACAGGACCATACGCTTATGCATGGACCTCTGTTCCGCCGGGATTTTCATCCGATATTCCCAATCCCATTGATACGCCTCTCGAAACGACAACCTACTATATCACCGTTACTGATATCAACGATAATCCTGTTGAGGGGTTTATCACTGTGAATGTTTTCCCCCCGCCTGAAGCAGATGCAGGTGAAGACGCCACAACGTGTTCAAATGTTGTCTGGACTCTTTCAGGATCAGCATCAAATCATCTCTCTGTTCAGTGGATTACATATGGTGATGGAATTTTTGATGTTGACACTATTCTGCAGGCTTCATACATACCCGGTGAACAGGATATCATCAACGGAAGTGTTCAGCTTGAACTGATAGCAAATGCTGTTGCCCCCTGTGTGGATCCTGTATCGGATCAGGTCATCCTGTCGTTCTTTCCTGGCACCGTTGTTACATTCAATGCCCTTCCTGATTTCTGCGTGTATGATCCTCCTTATCTTCTTACCGAGGGTAATCCACCTGGTGGTGAATACTCCGGCACCGGTATGGTTGACGGTTACTTTTATCCTTCCCTGGCCGGAAATGGCACTCACATTCTGACATATTCTTTTGGCGATACTAATGGTTGTGTATTCAGTGCTTTCCAGAGTGTCCTTGTCAACCCCTGCACCGGAATCATTGAATCGTCCTCTGATCTGGCTGTTAAGATCATACCAAATCCTAATAGCGGCAACTTTATAGCCCAGATCTTTACCGGATCGGAAATGACAGTAATGATATCCATTTATGACAGGATTGGCAATATGGTTTACGAGAAATCGTCTTCCTTATCTTCAGGTGAAAATACCCTTGAATTCTCACTTGACAATCAGCCATCAAGCTTGTACTTGCTGGTGATCAAATTTGATTCTGCCCTGATAACCAGGAGAGTATTGATTTACCGCTAACTTAAATTTCTATGCGGTAACTTAATTACTATTGACTTCAGGTATCAATTCCATTAGTATAGTACGTTTAAAACGCTATTGATGTAAATGAAACACCTCTGTAAGTTATTGATTGTATTATTCATAGCTCAATTTCTCTTCGGGGGCATGAAAAGTTATGCCCAGGAAAGAAACAATGGTTTTAATATTCTTACCCCTGTTGACTCGGTATTTCTGGTTAATGTCCCAAAACTTTTACTATCGGAGGAATACCGGTATATAGATCTTCCATATAAACTGGACAATTCTACATTACCATTTCTTCGTCCTGTTTTTGAGCAGGATGCGGCATCCTGTGGACAGGCTGCTTCCATAGGGTATAATTTTACTTATGAGATCGACCGGGCACGCATTCTTCCCGCTGACTTACCCCAAAATCAGTACCCTACGCATTTTGTATGGAATTTCATGAATACTGAAGGATTGTTAATTCTGAAAAACTGGCTTCATGATCATCTGGATGGATCTCCTTTTGGCGGCACTGCTAACTTCTATGCCGGCATTATCATCCCTTACCTCCTGCCGCAAGGCACACCCGAGGCAGGTAAAAACGTCATCATAGTCTGGTATCCGGAGGCCACACATGCCGTGACAATAGTGGGCTATAATGATTCGATCCGTTTTGATTATAACATTGATGGGAGGTTCACCAATGATGAAGATATCAATAACGATGGAGTCATTGATATGAAAGACTGGGAAATCGGCGGTTTGAAATTCGTGAACAGCTATGGTGTTTCGTGGGGCGACAGCGGCTTCTGCTATATGATGTATAAGACACTTGCGGATATGTATGGTGCGGGGGGTATATGGAATAATTCCGTTAATGTCATAAAGGTCATACCTGACTATGAACCTTTGCTGACCATGAAAGTTACATTGCGGCATACATGCCGGAATAAAATTAAAGTCACCGCCGGCATTTCACCTGATACTTCAGCAGCTTTCCCCGTCAGCGAAATGGAATTCCCTATTTTTGACTATCAGGGAGGTGAATTCTATATGCAGGGTGGACATTTGGAAGAAGACAAAACGATTGAATTCGGACTTGATATCACACCGCTACTCAGTTATATGAATAATGGGGAAGCAGCAAAAATCTTCCTCCAGATTACTGAAGATGATCCCGGCAATAAGGGAACTGGAGAAATTGTTGAATGGTCGGTCATTGACTATATAAATGGCATTCATGAAACAATGTGTCAATTTGTCAATGTGCCGATTAATGATAATGATTTCACACGGTTGTCGGTTATTAAAACCGTTACTTTCAATAAAATCCGAATCACCGATGATTCTCTTCCTCCTATCATACCTGGTGAAGCATATACTCATCAGTTTTCGGCAACAGGTGGGACTCCTCCCTATTCATGGAAGTTGAAAGCAGATTATTCCTTTAACCGGATCATTGAACCTTTTCCGTTAGTTGATCAGGAACAATTAACACCCACCAATAATCAGAATGGTTTTGTAACCAAAAAGCTCGGTTTTTCATTCCCATATTACAATGAAACCTTTGATTCAGTGACCCTTCATACCGGTGGATTTCTGATGTTTGATCAACAAACCTACCCTACTCCTTACATCCAGGATCTGAATCTTTTATGCAGATCCACCCGGTCTGTTTCACCCTTGATGAACTGGTCACTGATTATTATCCAGTAAAATGGGGATGGCATCTGGTATGAAGGTGATGAACAGCAGGCCACCTTCAGGTGGCAACTCACTGACGTCAATCATCCTGCAAATACTTCCATAAACTTCGCCGTTACATTACATGCCGACGGCAGTATCACATTCCTTTATGGCGATATGATCAGTGATGAACCCTTTACCTGGGTAGCCGGTATTTCAGATGGCGACATGCAAAACTTTACTTTTACAGGAAGTTCTGCCGAAGAGGATCTGTCTTCGCTTCAGGCTGTGCGATTTAATAGGCCTGATTTCCCGGAGGGATTGCTGCTCTCTGAAGATGGATTGCTCTCCGGAACACCGTCATGCTCTCAAAAAATAACTGAATTTCAGGTTATTGCAACGGATCAGAATCATATTTCGGATTTCCGGCCGTTTCAGCTTTCTTCCAGATTATATATGGCTCATTCAATCTCTGCCGGTGATGACAGCTTAATCAATCAAAATGAACAAGTGACCCTTGATCTGACTATCCGTTATATAGGCAATGATACCTTGCATAATGCCCGTATCATCTTCAGTGTAACCGATAAAAACATAACCCTGATGGATAGTTCGGAGTATATTGGATTATTAAGTCCAGATGCGACACTTGATCTTGCGGGTGCTTTCAGGTTTATTACCAGATCGGATATCCCGGATTTATATACCATTCAGTCCAGCATTGATTTCCTTTCCGATGAACAGAACTGGCAAAAGTCACTGAACCTTCAAGCCTGTGCACCTTTAGTGGCATCTGGAGATATGGTCGTTGAAGATCAGGAGGATCATTTGTTGGAACCGGGTGAAAACGCTGAATTAAATATCAAAATAAATAATTTCGGTCATTCTGTGGCCCATGGAGTCAGTTGTCACCTCTCCTGCCAGGATCCATACATCTCCTTCAACGAAAGCCTCTGCCTGGATTACGGTGATATTCAAAGCAGAGTCAACACATCCCGCGAAATCAATGTGACCGCTAATCCCCATACACCTCCTGGTCACATAAACTGGATATACTTTGACATTTATGACACAACAGGATTTATATTAACCGATTCCATCCATCTGCTCATCAGCCCGACGCAGATACTGATTGTTGACCTTGATCCCAATGTCAGTTCAGGTCCTGTGATTCGTAATGCTATAGCTGAAAACATGATTGTTGCAGATTACAGAGACTATATCCCCTGGTGGGATTTATATAAGTATGATGCCATATTTCTCTGTCTGGGGGTTTTCCCGCTGAACTATATCCTTGAAACACCAGATGCAGACGATTTTGTGATTTATCTGAACCAGGGAGGTCATCTGTATCTGGAGGGAGGTGCTACATGGTACTATGACGATCCAACTGCCTTACAACCTATGTTTCATATTACCGGTGATCATGCTGCATGGTCACACAAACCCGATACCCTTGCCGGCCAGTCATCAACGCTGACACAAGGGATGTCATTTGATTATACAGGAGAGAATATCAGACTTGATAACCTGGAAGGTATTGAACCGGCCAGTTGCATCTTCAGAGATAAAAACAATGGATTTGGCTTTGCTGTGTCGTACGACGCAGAAGTCTACAAAACCATTGGCACATCCTTTGAATTCGGCGGATTGACCGATTCTGTTTATCCTTCAACAAAAGCGGAGCTGATGCGAAGATATCTTGAATTTTTTAACATCAAAACAAATGACATTGCCGCTAATTTTATGGCCGACACCCTCACTTTGCTGACCGGCACCAGAATTCAGTTCCATGATTTTTCGACAGATGATGTGCAATCCTGGAGCTGGACATTTCCCGGTGGCACACCCGAAGTCTCCTTCGAACGCGAACCTGTCATTTCTTATAGCATGGCAGGTATCTTTGATGTCACCCTGTCGGTTTCAAATGGCAATCAATCCGATATGTTGACCAAAAACCATTATATCACAGTTGTCTCTGGACAGGGTGCTCAGGAGGACGATGATCCTTTTGAGATGTCAATATATCCGAATCCTTCCAATGGATCTTTCACGCTAATCATGAACTCAATGGGCCGCATGAACCTTTCCATGAAAATATTTAATAATACCGGCCAGGTTGTTTTTGAAAAGGTGTCATCCATGATTCCCGGGAGGTATCGTGAAACCATTGACCTGATGGAACAACCTGCAGGTATATATTTCATTTTACTTCAGGATGGCAGCCATCAGTCAGTGAGTAAAATGATACTCCTAAAATAAATGTTACTTACCCGATCATCATTTTACTCTTAATTATCTCTGTCAAGAATTCAATAACAAGCAGTAAACTGGCAGGATACTATTTTCAGAATTTACTTTATATTTGCATGACAGCCGATAAAAATGAAGATGAAGACGCTGAAAAATATGCTCTTATTGTTGATTCTTATCATGCTCTTTTTACCTGCTCTGCAAAAGCTCTATCCGTTTTTTGATATCAAAGCACTCAATGGGGACTTTGTGGCCTATCAAAAACCTAAATTCACGTGGGTTGGCTGGTTTCCGGGAATAAATCAGGCGCAGTATACTGATTATCTTGAACAAAACATCGGCTTCAGGAATGCATTAGTGCGGTTCAACAACCAAATCGATTTCAGTCTGTTCCGAAGGGTCCATGCCGAAGGTGTGGTAGTCGGCAAAAAAGACGTGCTTTTTGAATATGATTATATCCGGGAATATATGGGATGGGATTTTATTGGTGAAAAGACCTGGGATAAAAAAATGCGGCGTTTCAAGTACCTCCAGGAATTTCTTAAGACAACAAAAAATATCGATCTCATCTTGGTGCTTGAACCCAGCAAGGCACGATTTGAACCTGAAAATCTTCCTGATCAATACAATACGTCAAAACGAACACTTACAAATTACGATTATATCCGGCGAAAAGCAGACGAACTCGGCATCAGGTACGTCGATATGAATGCATATTATCTTTTAATGAAAGATACCACCCGTTATTTGTTATACCCCAAATATGGCGTTCACTGGAGCACCTACGGTATGACCCTGGTAGCGGATACCCTTATCAGATACCTCGAAAATCTTCGGAAAATCAAGATGCCGGATATTTATGTTGAAAAAATTGATATATCTGATTCACTTCGTGACAATGATTATGATGCCGGCAGACCCCTCAATCTCATATGGGAACTTCCACATGGTCAAATGGCTTATCCGAAGTTACGCTTTGAGCAAAATCCTTCCAAAATAAAACCAAGGGTGCTTGTTGTTGGCGACAGTTACTTTTGGAATATCTATAATACAGGGCTGCCTGCTTCACTTTTCAGCCACCAAAACTTCTGGTATTTCAATTATATGGTTTTCCCGGAAACTTACTGGGATTCAACCTTTGTCAATGATCTGAACATCAGGGATGAAATTGAACGGCGTGATGTCGTCCTGCTGATGGTGACAGAACGATTCCTATATAAATACGACTGGGAATTTATTGACCGCGCATACGAAGCCTTCACTCCCGATCTGGAGCCCGATTACCTCTATAATTATGAAAATGGTATCCGGATAAATGTCGGATTCTTTGATGACCTCGTCAAACGTGCATTAAAGAGATCTAAACCCTTGCAAGACGTTATTACCCAAGAAGCCGATTACCAGTTTAAAACAGAAAATCCGGATAAATACCGTGAAATATATGGATTGCGATATTATGAAGAAATCATCAGATCAGACACCGCTTGGATGAATTTGGTAAAAAATAAAGCGAAACTGTGGAAAATCCCTGTTGATTCAGCCTTGCAACGTGATGCTGACTATATGTTCAATATGGATACACCGGAAATTCGTAAGATATATTATGCAGATAAAATGAATGAAGGCCTGATCCGTTCTGACAAAATACTGATGGCGCAGGTCACCGAAAAAGCAAAGCAGTACTATCTCACTTCTGATGAAATGGTCAGGCAGGAAGCGGTGAGGATATTCAGGGAAGAAACTGGAAAAGCCGAACTGGAAAAGAGTCTTGACGATTATGTGAAGATGATACGAAATGATCAGAAGTGGTTGAACATCGTAAAAGAAAAAGCTTCAAAGCTCGGCATCAGTTTGGATGAAATGTTGCGGAGGGACGCTCAATGGATGTATGACAAGGAGATAAACAAATCCAAATAAGCTTAAATTTTATTACCTTTATTCTTTACTCATTATATTTTTTATGAAAATATTTTTATTTATATCTCTTTTGACCATCCTGCTGATCATATTTCTCCTTCCTTCTGGTTTTTCCCAGACACCAACCTCTTATGTGCCAGGCCGTATCATCGTCCAGATAAAGAAAGATAAGGCCGGCGTGAATTTTTCGGCATTATCGGATCATTTTAGAGATATCAACCTGAAACCTGTCAACTTGCTGTCGCAGCGGCTGAATATATGGCTCTTCAGCTTTGCAGCAGGACGGCAGTCTGACATGACTGTACTGTCGCAGCTTCGCTCCCACCCTCTTGTCATTGAGGCACAGTTTGACCATTATACCACGATACGCGAAGTAGTTCCTAACGATCAGTTTTTTGCCGAGCTGTGGGCCATGAAGAACACCGGACAAATGGGGGGTGTTCCGGATGCTGACATTGATGCCACTGATGCATGGGAGTTCAGCACAGGAGGCCTGTCAGCACTGGGAGATACCATAGTGGTGGCTGTCGTCGATATCGGCTTCGACCTCAACCATGAGGACCTTGACCTCTGGAAGAACTATGAAGAGATACCTGGTAATGGCATCGATGATGACCAAAATGGATACATTGACGATTTTGACGGGTGGAATGCCACGCTCCACAACGGTGAGATCCTCACCGCTGAGCATGGCGCACATATTACCGGTATCATTGGCGCTGTTGGAAATAACGGCATAGGCGTCACAGGCGTAAACTGGAATGTGAAAGTCATGCCTGTCAATAGCCCCACAGGCATTGAATCAGGCATCGTGGAAGCCTATGGCTATATCCTGGAAATGCGTGCCAGGTACAATGAAACCAACGGGCAACATGGAGCTTTTGTGGTGGCCACCAATGCCTCCTTTGGCGTTGACCAGGGCGATCCGGATGACTATCCCTTGTGGGGCGCCATGTATGACTCCCTGGGACATTATGGCGTGCTCAACACCGGCGCCACAGCCAATGTGAACTGGAATATTGATGTTGTAGGCGATGTGCCTACAGCGTTTCCAAGCAATTTTCTCATCACTGTCACCAATACCACCAATGAAGATGAGAAATTCAGCCCTGCTGCCTGGGGTCCGACAACCATTGACCTTGGCGCACCCGGATATTCCATTAAATCCACAACACTTAATAACACCTACTGGTATCTCACCGGAACCTCTATGGCTACACCTCATGTCACCGGCGCGATTGGCCTGATGTTCGCCGCTGCAGATGCCGACTTTATCCAGGAATATAAAAATAACCCCGAAGGCAAAATCCTGGAAATCAAAGACTATATCCTGCAAACAGCAGATGTCATCCCTTCACTCGATGGTCTTACTGTCACAGGTGGCAGACTTAATGTTTATAAGGCCATCCTCGTACTGAAAGGTTATCCCGTGTTGAAAGCATATCCGATAAGCCTTGTAATGATTATGGAAAGTGACACCTCCGGCAGTCTGACATTCAGCATTTCAAATGTGGGAGGTAGTTCAGGTTCTTACGGTATCAGCATAAGCCCACTGGTGACATGGATGAATGTATCCCCGCTGAACGGAATCATCAACCCGGATGAAAGTGAAGATATCACCGCATCATTTAATACAACCGGCCTCTCCAATGGATATTATTACTGTACCATAACCGTCTACAATCCATCCCTCTATACGATTAATATACCTGTTAAATTGCATGTAACACCATTTGTTGGAGTCGAAGAAATCTGGGAAACACGTCTGTTCTGCAGTTATCCGAATCCTTTCAGCACCTCCGCGTACATTGGATTTTCGGTAAAGGAAAATTCCATGGTGCAGATTAATATTTGTAATATTCAGGGAAAGATCCTGCGAAATCTCTTTCTGTCGGAAGTGCCAAACGGTGAATATACCATTACGTGGGATGGCAGTGATGATTACGGTATGAAGGTGAAACAGGGAATTTATTTTTGCAGAATGGTTGCAGGAGAATATGTTTCCATCATAAAACTGCTTTACATTCAATAAAATGAAAAAGATCCTGAACTATGCATTTTGGATCATCCTCTGGGCAAGTTTGATCTTTCTTGCCTTTAACAGGCACAGCAAGTCAGGATATTTTAATTACCATAGTGAGATCTGGGCTGACAAAGCCGGTTATTATGTGTATCTGCCGGCGGCTTTCATCTATCGGTTTCATGTTGATGCATTTCCACGGAATATCGACGTTAAAACCGGAAATGGCTTTTCACTCGATACGATCAACCAAAAAATCATTACCAAATATCCCTGCGGAGTAGCCCTGATGCAATTACCATTTTTCATCCTTGCCCATCTGACTACACCGATCTTACGATTTGAACAGGATGGATTTTCACCGGTCTATCACTGGATGATCAATGTCGCTGCCGTGTCCTATTTGATATTTGGATTGCTTCTCCTATACTCCATACTCAGGAAATATTTCACTTCCCTGATAGCCTATCTGACCATATTCGCACTTTCACTGGGAACAAACCTCTTTTATTATAGTATTGATGAGACAGGCATGACTCATGTTTATTCCTTTTTTTTATTCGCAGCTTTGACTCAGGTCGTACTGAGGTATTTTTCACTTCAAAGCAATAAATCAGCTTGGTTAATCTTACTTGCCTTAATATCTGCCCTTATTGTTTTAGTCCGGCCTCTTAATCTTATATTTCTGCCTGTTGTTTTCTTTCTGGATACCACATCGAGAAAAGAAATTATTGACAGGGTGAAAGACTTACTTTATTGGAAGCATCTGATTATCATAGTACCGGTATTTATTATCATCTTGTTTCCACAGATAATATATTGGTTATATCTTCATGGGAAACCTCTGGTTTACACTTATGCCGGTGAATCTTTTACCAATTGGTACCGTCCGGCTATCGCTCAGTTGTGGTTCTCAACTAACAATGGTCTGTTCCTTTATACACCGCTTTTCACCATAATAATTGCCGGCATGGTAATGATGGTCAAAAATAAAATTATGAATGGATGGTTGTTTCTGATCCTGTATCTTGCCATTAGCTATATTTTTGCTTCCTGGTGGAACTGGTCATTTGGCTGTGGATTCGGGCAGAGATGCTATGTTGAGTATTATGCCTTTTTCAGCATACCCCTGGCTTATGTTATCTCAAAAACAAATAGCCTTAAAAAAAGGGGCATGAGATTTGCCATCTATTCCGTCATCTTTTTATTCGTTATCATCAATCTTAAATTAACCTATTCATACGACGGTTGCTGGTACGGAGGAACATGGAACTGGGAGGAATATCTTAAACTGATCATATCCCCGACAAAGTAAGATGATAAGAAGATTATTAAAAATATTAAGCCTTCTGCCCTTTATCTTTTTCAGTCCGACGATGATATTGGCTCTACCCAACTTCAATTCCATTTCAATCAATTCAGATACTATTGGCAGATATGAAAAACTTGAGTTAACCATCGACCTTTCGGCTGTTTATAATAATCCTTTTGATTACAATCAGATATGGCTCCGCTGTCATTTTACTTCGCCATCGGGAGTTGTGAAGGTCGTCGATGGCTTCTATTACCAGGATTATCTTTTGAATCCTCCTTCGGGAGCACTGATACCGAACGGTGATCCTGTCTGGAAAATCCGGTTCAGCCCCACCCAGATCGGTACATGGACCTATGAAATCAGGTGTACCGATGGAAATGGAACAACATTTTCCGGCACTTATTCCTTTGTTTGCATCACATCAGATAATCATGGATTTATAAGGAAAAACAGTACAAATTTTCTCCTTCACGATGATGGCAATACTTTCTTCCCCATCGGCGAGAACCTGGCCTGGAGCTTTACCACCGATGGTTTCTATGTATATGACAGATGGCTGGACAGTCTGGCAGTAAATGGTGCCAATTTCATCAAGATCATCATGACCCCGTGGTCATTCGGCATTGAATGGAATAACACCGGGTTAGGCAATTACACCAACCGGCTTGATATTGCATTCTGGCTCGACTGGATCCTTGACAAAGCGACTGAGCTAGGTATTTACATGCAACTATGCCCGCTTATCCACAATGAAGTATCTACCACTCAGAATAATGACTGGCAATATAGCCCTTACAATGCCGTCAATGGTGGGCCATGTGCCACTACACTGGATTTTTTTACAAACGCTACAGCCAAGGCTTTCTATAAGCGTAAACTGCGCTATATTAACTCCCGGTGGGGGTATTCGTCCCAATTGATGGCCTGGGAACTGTTCACCGAAACCGATGGGAATGGCGACTTCAATGATCACCATGCCGATATCGACAACTGGCTTATCGAAACCGGTCTGTATCTTAATTCTTATGACATTGCCGATCATCTGATTACCACCAGTTATGCTTTCCTTGAGCATGATCCTGATATGTGGAATAATTCTATGATAGATATCACCCTTATTCACCAGTACAATCCATCCGATCTCGAGCTCCGGCTGCATTCGATGACCCGTGAGTATCTTCAGACTTATAATAAGCCCAACAGTATCGGTGAGTTTGGCATTTCACATGACCCTGATATATGTATTGACCTTGATCCAGACGGGATATCATTCCATAACTCTCTGTGGTCCACATCTTTGTCTGGGGCCTTTGGGGCTGGGTCAACCTGGTGGTGGGATAATTATATTGATCCACAGAACCTCTATTACCACTTCGGCCCTGTTTGCACATTCATGCATTCCATCGACCTGCAATCAGGGGATTACCATCACAGTAGTGTGCTTTGTTCATCAGATGAGTACCTTGATGTGGTCATTGAACCGGGATTCCAGACTTTATTCCAGCTTGCACCGGCCGACTATTTCACTGTTGAACGAACAGGTAATATCATACCAAATGCCAATAACCTCAGCATACTTCTGTATGGTTATATGTTCAACTCCTCGCGTAATCCTCCCCACTTCACTGTCGATTATGCTGAAGCCGGGCAATTTTCAGTAGTCACAGGCGGTACGGCATTTCTGGCCAGGATAAAAATATGGATTGACGAAGTAAATGTGCTAAATCAGGTTGGACATGCCAATACGACTTACACTGTTGACGTACCTGCAGGTAATCATGAAATTTTCGTTGAGAATACAGGAAATGGATATATTGAAGTCGACAAATATATTTTTATTCAATACGCCCCTGTTTTAAGGAGCTTTGCTCTGCAAGATTCCTCTCATGTATTAGGCTGGTTTCAGAACAGGAACTACAACTATGAATATATCAATGCTTATGGAAATCCTCCCCCTGTTTCGGGAGGGGTCATGAATTTTTCCGGTCTCTTCAACAGCTATTATTCTGTTGACTGGTGGAATTGTACCACCGGGGAAGTCGATTCGACCGCATTATTGGCCACCACAGGAGGTATCTTGTCAGTTGAGGCTCCGGCCGTATTATGGGATGGAGCGTATAAGCTAGATTATGTCACTTCAGCTATCACCGCTGCTTTCACAGGATTACCGACAACTATTTGCACCGGCGATACGATATTTTTCACTGACAATTCAACCGGCATAATCACAAACAGGCTTTGGATCTTCCCTGGCGGCACGCCACCCACCTCCATATTACAAAATCCCTACGTAAAATATACTCATTCCGGCACTTATAATGTAACCCTGAATCTCTATAATGATTTCGATACAGTGACACTGGTCAAATCAGATTATATTTCCGTAGATACAGTGCCTCACGCTCCGGGTAATATTATCGGACCGGCTACTGTATGCAAAGGAAGTTCCGGTATAACGTATTCCGTGTCTCCTGTCCCGCATGCCACATCTTATATCTGGACACTTCCTCCGGGTGCGACAGGCAGCAGCACAACCAATACGATTCTGGTTTCTTTTGGAGCGTCAGCCCAGTCAGGCTTTATTAGGGTCAAGGGATCTAACAACTGTGGGGTTGGACCTGTTAAGTCAAAATTTATATCTGTGACTCCTCTCGTTGGCAATGCCAGGCCGATATCAGGCGATGCCAGTATTTGTGCAGGTGAAATACATGTCATTTATTCGGTCAGTCCAATTCCATATGCCACACAATATATATGGACTTTGCCTCCCGGTGCGGTCGGATCCAGTTCATCTAACACAATTAGTGTATCTTATTCATTAACAGCCTCATCAGGAAATATCAGCGTGTATGGCACAAATAGCTGTGGGGCAGGCTCCCCCTCCAACCTGTGGATTGAAGTAACCCATTTACCTGCAGCCGCGGGTTCCATTTATGGAGATACAATAGTCTGTCAGGGTGATATAAACATCTATTATTATATCGATCCTGTAGCCAATGCTTCATCTTATCTATGGACCCTGCCATCGGGGGTTCATGGCTACAGCACAACAAATGAAATCTATCTTACTTTCAGTACCCCGTCAGTATGCTACCTTATCTCAGTGAAAGCGATAAATCCCTGTGGTGAAGGCAGCCCATCCTTTCTTGGCATATGTGTGGCTCCATTGCCTGTTGTGTTAGCTCAGCCGGCGGATACAACTATCAATATTTTTGGAGATGCCATTTTCGAAATACCTTTCATTCCGATGCTCAACTATCAATGGCAAGTCAGCAACGACCATGGCACCAACTGGAACAACCTTTCAGATAATATGACCTATTATGGCTCCAACACTTCAACGCTCCAAATAACCGATGCCGGACCAGAAATGAATGAATATAAATACCGCTGTATGGTAAGTGGATCATGTGGACCTCCCGAAATTTCAGATCCTGCTACTTTGTACGTCGTCCCTCCCGGATGGGATTATAAAATGACTTCCACAAAACACCGCATCATGATACCCCTGCTTGCCCATCCAACGATAAATGGAGAACCTATCTCTGTCAATGATTATATTGGAGTATTCTATGAGGATTCCTCCGGATTAAAATGTGGCGGCCTGCAACTTTGGAATGGATTATCAACAGTGACGGTCAGTGCCTATGGGGATGATCCGCTTACACCTGAAAAAGACGGATTTATGGTAAATGAATACTTTCACTGGAAATTATTTTCACAGAATCTCAATAACAGTTTTGATGCAACGCCAACATTCATTTTCGGACCTGATAAGTTTACTGTCAACGCCTTATCATCCCTGTTAAAACTGGAAGCATTTTACTATATCTACCATGTGATCACCCTGCCTGCCGGATGGAACGGAATATCCAGCTACATCATACCCGAAAATGATTCGGTAGTTAATATTTTCGATTCCATCACCGACCATCTTGTCATTCTAATGGACAAATCAAAAGTATATTGGCCCGGTCAGAATATAAACACCATCATAAACTGGGATCCCTTTACCGGTTACAAAATAAATGTCGATTCATCTATGCAGGTGACCTTTAAAGGTTTCTTCACTTCAGGAAATATTTGTTATCTTAATACTGGATGGAATCTGATGCCGGTAATGAGCGATAATCCGATATCAACACTTCAGACTGATGTCCTCAGCGCTCTGGGTGATACCCTTACCATTGTCAAGGAAATCGCCGGTTTAGGCGTATACTGGCCCGAACAGAATATCTTTACTTTGTTATATCTGATGCCTGGTCTGGCTTATCAGGTACATGTCTCTTATGATTGCCATATCATTTTCCCTGACCTTGACCAAGGGCTGGAACTACCAGAGAACCTGCCAACATATACCGCCTATGTGCCATGGAATACAGTTTGTTCCACACCGGTTTCGCATGTCATTGCTATCGATAAAGAAGCTCTTTCTGTACTTGCACCTGATGATATCCTGGGAGTATTTAACACCACGGGGCTGTGTGCAGGTATGGTGGCAATACCCGGATCAGAAATGAATATACCCCTGGTGGCCTTCGGCGATGATCCGACAACTTTTACCGCTGTTGAAGGATTCCTGGAGAATGAAATGTTCCAGTTCAGGGTCTATCGCCCTGCAACAGACGAAATATTTGAATTAAATGCCATTTTTGACAGGTCACTACCGGATGCAGGACAATTTACAACCGATGGCCTGTCAAAAATCACAGACTTCTCACCCGTCATAACAAAAATCAATGAAACCGCCGCCTTCGGCAAAATCAGCATATATCCCAATCCTGTTTCGGATGCCCTTTTGGTTGAAATATCCAACATAGAGGAAACAACCACCTTCGGAATTTATACTTCCGACGGACACCTTGTCGGGAATGGATATCTGAATCCGGGCCGGTCTATCATAAAATTTGACACCCTTGCTGAAGGCATATATATCATTGAATTTAAGAATTCCCGACAATCCATATGTAAAAAAATCATCAGAGAATAGATCATTCAGATTTTAGTTTTAAATTAGCCCTCCCTTTTCGGGAAGCCTCTCTATTTTATGAATGGACTAATTTCATATAAGATGAAAAGATCATTGCATTTTTTACCTGCGTTTTGGTATCATCTTATCAGGAGAAGGATACCCTGGATCATCGCCTCCATATGTATCTTCATACTCTCCACATCGATTTCCTATTCCCAGGAGCCTCAGACTCCTCCGAAATGGAAATTGATGCACTATCTCAGCGAAGAGGAAATGTTACTCAAGTGGGAGCCTGGACGCGATTTCACGCCCACTGATCCCCCTATCGGTCCAGTTTATAATGTTGCTGAATTTGATCAACAGCAAGGAGTGCTGGTAAGATATCCCTTTGGCATTCCCGTATCGCTGATTGCCGAGATGTCGGAAGATGTCATGGTCACAACCATTGTGGCCAACTCTTCACAGGAAAATACAGTCAGGGATCTTTACACTGCTAATGGCGTCAATCTGGATCATTGTGATTTCTTAATCGCACCCTCTGAATCTTACTGGACAAGGGACTACGGTCCATGGTTTGTCATTGACGGAAATTATCAGTTTGGAATTGTGGACTTTGTTTATAACCGACCCAGGCCAAATGATGACGACATACCGGTAAAGATGGCCGATTTCCTGAGTATCAATCTTTTCGGAATGGATCTCACCACTGCCGGCGGAAATTATATGACCGACGGATATGGGAATTCTGCCTCTTCCGACCTGATATGGGAGGAAAACCAGGAATATTCGCACGATCAGATTGCTCAGCTTGTTGAAGATTATCTGGGTATCACTACCTACAGCGTCTTACCAGACCCGCTGGGAGAATATATCAAACACATTGACTGCTGGGCTAAATTCCTTGATGTGGATAAGGTGCTTATCGGGCAGGTGCCGCAGAGCGACCCACACTATGAAGATTATGAATATATCGCCGAATATTTTACTACCCATCTCAGTGGATGGAATAAACCTTACGAGGTTTACCGGGTTTATACTCCCGGCAGTTATCCGAATACACCTTATACCAATTCTCTGATACTCAATAAAAAAGTTTTTGTCCCCATCACCGGAAGCCAGTGGGATGATGAAGCTCTTGCCGTTTACCAGGACGCTATGCCTGGATATGAGATCTTGGGTATAACTGCCGATGCCGGCGATGAATGGCTGACGACAGATGCCATTCACTGCCGTGCCATCGGTATTGCCGACCAGCAAATGGTATGGGTTAAACATATACCCTTATGGGGATCTTTACCGGAACAAACAGAATTCCCTGTTGAGGCTGACATCATTCCCATGAGCGGCCAGCCCCTTAACCCTGATTCCGTTATCCTGTTTTATAAAATCAATGATGGAGATTACACTCCAGTGACAATGACAACCGGGGATGACACCACTTACTATGGTAATATTCCGGGGGCTGAACCCGGCGATGAAATAGCTTATTACATCCATGCTGTCGACCAATCCGGAAATAGCGCAAATAATCCTTATATTGGCGTCCCTGATCCGCATATATTCCATATCCAGCAAAACTATGAACCGGATATTCTCGTTTATCCCCCGGATATACAGGACACTTGCATCTCGGGCACTTCCCTGTCCAAAACGTTTACAATCTATAATACAGGTAACCTGGATCTGACTTTTACTATCGACCATTCAACAGCCATCGACGAGGACTTTTCTTATCCTGTCAGTAATAGCCCGGATGGCAGCACATGGAACTTCAACACCTATACTGAACTGGGATGGACTGAGTTAGACATATCGGATGAAGGGACTATTGGCAACTGGTCAATGACGTTTGACTGGACAACAACTGGCTTTCCCAATGGTGGTTCCTTCCAGGTCGAGTCACCATCAGGCACACAGGCACAAATATCTGGCAGCCTTAATAATGGTACCTATACCAAAACCGTCGAGGCCTTTAATGGCGAATCCATGCAAGGTATATGGAAAATATGGATACAGGATTCATACGGCAGCGGCGGTCATGAAGCATCAAACCTCACGATGACCATTACCCGTACCTCCCAACCACCCGACTGGCTGATTATCAACACTCTGTCAGGCACGGTCACTCCCGGTGAAAACCAGGAAATTTCAGTGACACTGGATGCCGGACTGCTGCAAGACGGAATGTTTCCGGGCGAAATCTTTATCACTTCAAATGATCCCGACGAACCTCTGGTCACTATTCCGGTGACACTGGTCGTTGAGCCTCTGCCCGATGTCACAGTGATTCCTGATTCCCTGATATATATTAACTATGAACAAATGATTCTCGGACAAACGGTTAAGATACATAATTACAATGACTTAGCTGTCATCATTAACAATATCAATAACCAGGGTTATAATGGTTTCCCGTGGTACATCGATCCCTGGACGATTAATTTACCCTATGAACTGGCTGCCGGTGATTCTCTTGATCTGACTGTTAAAGTACCTATGCCGGTTGACAACTTTGGTTACTGGCTGGAAGATTCATTACTTATTCAGACTGATGCTAGTATTCATAAAGCGGTATTACGAATTGACAGTGATCTTCTGTCGTCTATCGAAAATCATGATAATGACATGGTATTACAGAGTTATCCCAATCCATTTGATAATCTCACCACTATCACATTTACTCTGCTCAAACCTGCCAGGGTAACCATAGAAGTTCATGATCTTAGGGGTCAGATAATAAAAACACTGGTTAATTCATACTTATGTGAAGGTCAACAAAATATTACATGGGATGGAAAAAACAACAATGGTCAGCATATTCCGGAAGGACTTTATATCGTTAAGCTTATAGCCGGTGAAAAGGCAATTATTAAGAAAATAGTAATAACAAAATAATCTGCAACATGTAACTCTTAACCTACAGCTTTTCAATACAATAATCTTTTGTTAAATTATGTTAATTGTAAAGTCATAACTTAAAAAATCAGAAGTTTTACTTTAATTATTATAATTATTTATAATACTTTTGCTGAAAAGAATATTAACCACTTAAAACAAAGCACTATGAAAATAAGAATTTTATTGAGTTTGAGCCTTTTATCAACCGCTCTTTTGATTGTAAGTTGCAGTCAGGTGCCGAATCCTGACAAGATAGCCTTAAAAGACAGATTAGACTCTGTCAGCTATATCATTGGTTTAGATTACGGCAAAGGATTACAAGGCCAGCAGGTCGAGTATAATCCCGTGGTTATGTATAAAGGTTTGGATGATGCTGCCAAAGGAAAATCTTTAATTCCTGACTCCATTAAACTAAATATTATCGCCCAGATCAACAGTGAAATCGAACAGAAAAAACTGGAAACCTTCAATAACCAGGTAGCTCAAAATAAACAGAATGGTCAGCAGTTCCTCGAACAAAACAAGTCACAACAAGGAGTTATCGTATTGCCTTCGGGTTTGCAATATAAGATTGTAACCCAAGGTGCAGGAAAAAATAAACCTATCGTATCTGATAGCGTGGTTATTCATTACAGGGCCATGTTCACCGATGGTAAACTGATTGATGAAACCTATGGCCGAATGCCTACCAGCTTCCGTTTGACCAGGGTAATGAAAGGCCTGTCAGAAGGAATACAACTGATGAACCCAGGTGGTATATATGAGTTCTACATCCCATCAGACCTTGGATTTGGTGACAAGAACTTTAATGACCAGAACGGAAATGTCGTTATCCCTGCAGGATCTTCATTGGTTTACAGAGTCGAACTGGTCAATATCATTAAGTAATCCCGATTAATAATATTTACTCCGGAAAAGGCTGTCAAATGACGGCCTTTTTTTTATCTTATTGGATCTCATCTCTATTTTCAAAAAATATTCCCCTTATCCGGAATTCTGCAGGCAACCTTTTCTGAAATTTGCAGTCTGTATATATTAATGTGGTCTGATGATTTCCGATCAAAAATTAATTGAGGGTTGCATGGCCGGCAACCGGCAGTCGCATCATGTGCTATACAAGAAATATGCATCGGTGATGATGGGTATTTGCATGCGGTATTCAAGGACCAGTGCTGAAGCAGAGGATATTTTACAGGATGGATTCATCAAGGTGTTTTCATATCTTAAAAACTACAGGCATGAAGGATCCTTTGAGGGCTGGATAAAACGGATCATGATAAACACGGCTATCAATCACTACCATCAAAACCTGAAATTCGCCCTGCACACGGATATTGATAACATCGACGAACAACAGCTCATTCCTGTTGAAACAGATTCATCAAACGAAACAACTTACACACTGACACAGGAGGAGTTCATGATTCTGATACAGGAATTGCCTGATGGCTACAGGGTGGTCTTTAACCTATTTGCTATTGAAGGATATGGACATAAGGAAATAGCCGATATGCTTAATATCTCGGAAAGTACATCCAAATCACAGTTATTCAAAGCAAAAAAACTTCTTAAAAATAAGATTTGCTCACGAATGAATAAACTTTATAAATCATCAGCAAGATGAATACTGATAACGACAGAATTACCGAACTTTTTAAAAAAAGCCTGGATGGGATAAAAATCGAACCATCCCCTGCAGTCTGGAAAGGTATTAAGGGTAAATACCTGAAAAATCTGCCCGGAAAACTAAATTTGCTGCATTTTCCAAACCTTTTGGCTGGATTGGTGGTAAGCAGTCTAGGAATTTCTCTGCTCGCTACTATCTTCCACATTATCAGCCCAAAAGAAAATGTCAACCTGACTGCGCCACTGCAAAACCCAACCCAGATAATCAGTGATACCCTTATAACTGCTATTAGTCCATCTGTCACACACGGATTAAAAGTACATTCAATTCCCGGCATACCGGATATTAAATCACAGCCAGTCACTGAACCTTCAAAAAACCAAAGCACTACTGAGATACACACAGAAAAAACGGATCCAGACTCCCAGGTCATTAAAAAGTTGCCTGAACCCCAGATCAAACCTATCGGTACAGACCAGAATAAAACGAATCAATTTGTCATTAAAGCTTATCCGGAAAAAAATTACAGCGACATTACCTCCGAAAACGCTTCTGACATAAATATTACTGCATCCTATGAAACCCTCCCCGATCTGCCAAAAAACCTTACAAAAATGCCTCTCGCGACATACATCCTATCATTCAATTATTCACCGTTCATATCGGAAACACATAATTATCTCAACACACCAATAAGATGGAAGGACGACTATGGCACCCGGTCTTCTCTTGAACTGGGGATTCATGTTTCACCTGAAATCACAAACTACCGTCAGGAATCAACGAATTCCAAAGCAGGGTATTATCTTGATCTGAGCGCTACTTATCATTTCAGTGAATTTTTCCTCAAAGGAGGAATCGGAATGGGGATTTCAACCGATAATGGACAGTATATCATCAATTATGAGAGATATGACAGTATTGGATACTTTTACAGTGTAAACTACTTCACTGTAACACCGGGATACCCCGATTCAGTGGTTTTCAGCACAACTATCCAGACCATATACGACTCTGTTTATCATTCCGATCAGGCTTCGACCCCATCACGGTATTCATATATTCGTATTCCTGTATCTCTTGGTTTTGATTTCTTTACATATCGTCGTCTGAGCTTATCCCTGATGGCCGGTCCAGTTTTTACTATCCTGGTAAATGAGCATGAAACACCAGCGACTCTGTCAGATCCGCAGGCTTCGTTGATCAGCATTGCCAATCAGACACCCGACAGAATCAAAACAAGCTGGCAATTCGCTGCCTGCCTTGGTATCAGTTTTCAAATGACCAACAAACTTCGATTCAGCCTTGAACCGACTTATACTTACTTTATCCAGCCTGTTTACGATATCCCCGGCACGAGTCTGAAAAATCCTTTTAGTCTGGGCTGCAGGGCAGGATTGTATATTAAATTTTAAGAATCACTCATTTAAATTCCCGATATGAAAACCCTTCTGTTAAAAATAATTCTGATTATCCTGATACCTTATCTGGTACCTGCCCGGAATCCGTCTCTTATTAGTCTCAATAATGGAAACGATCCATCAAATCCTGCGGATTCATCAGCTTGCATGGCAAATTTTATGGCCTTCCTCGACACAAATACGATACAACCCAACTCTTATCATTTCTATGATTTGTCGACAGGTTTTCCAAATAGCTGGCTCTGGGATTTCGGCGATGGCACTGTGTCGACTGATCAAAATCCTGTACATCAGTTCAGTACATCAGGTGATTTTACTGTCTGCCTGACCATCACTTCAAATAATCCTGCAGGATACTCGTGTACAGATGATAACTGTATGCTTATCAGCACACCTCACTATTTTGACCTTGGCGGCTTTGCATTCATTGGAGACCTTCCCATTAATAATCCCTTTCCTACCGGCGACACTGCCATTGCTCTTCTTTACAGGATAAATAATAATCAGGTTATACCGGTCGATTCACTGGTTTTCTGTGAACTGGGATATTACTGGTTCTCGAGACTGCCGGAAGGGAAATATCTGGTCAAAGTCGTCATGCTGCCCGAGTCTGTTCATTATTTCAATTACCTGCCGGTTTATTTTGAAAATAGTCCGACATGGACATCCGCGTCGCAAATCGATCTATCAGACGAATCAATATTTAACGCCAATGTATATTTTTTACCAAATGAAATTGTACCCGGACTTGGAGAAATCGTGGGTTCTGTAAAATTTGAGAATTCCGGGCCCGACAAGCTGGAATATTCACTTTCGGATGTCGAAGTCATCTTATTTAATCAGGATGGACGACCGCTGCAATCAGCTTTTACAGATGAAAATGGCCATTTTCGCTTTACAAATCTGGCATTTGGTACTTACAGGCTATCAGCTGACGTAGCAGGTCTTTATGCGAAGATAACTTCCGTCTACCTGACACCTAACAATCCTATTTCCAATAATACAGAATTAAGGATATATGAACATGACACTTTTGGCATAGGGGAATACTTTAACCAGCCACCATTTATATCAGGAGAACTGTATCCTGATCCGGTGCAGGATATGGTGAACATCAACATTAACTCTGAAAAAAACAGCCTCACACATATAACCATTGTTAATATTCTTGGACAATTAATGGCAAAAAAAATGATCACCATTAATCCCGGAACTGAGACCTTATCTATACCCGTCGATAATCTTGAAAAAGGCCTCTATCTTTTAAAGATAGAATCTGGTAATCATGTGATTATTATAATAAAAAAATTCATCAAAGAATAATCCCAGGCAACTTTGGGGAGTTTTTCCGGTCTATATCATGTCATCATCAGACACATTACGGGAAAATGCTCATTAATAATTACTAAATTTGAAAACTTAAAAATTTATGGTTATGAAAAAATTAATGTTATGTATGCTCATTCTGGTATCCTTGGCCGGAACGAGTCTCGGCCGGAATATGGTCCTGCGCTCACAGGAGCCTTTAAGAGACGACTCTATCAATTGTATGAATTATTTTACCTATATCACTAATGATAATCTGACATTTTCTTTTACAGGCCATGTCTACACCACTGATCCGGCATCCTATCACTGGAACTTTGGTGATGGTACGACAGCGGATGGTCAATATGTGACTCATACATTTGAACAGACCGGTATGACCTTCTACCTGGTATGCTTGCAAACCTTTATATTCACTCCGGCAGGTGATACATGTGAATTCACATCCTGCCAGGAGGTGTGGGTAGGGAATCAGACAGGCTGTGAAGCCATGTTTTATTATTATCCCGCCGACTCTTCCCTTAATGACCTGACTTATCAATTCGTTGACCAATCATGGGGAAATCCGGCAACATGGAACTGGGATTTCGGTGATGGGACATTCTCATCATTGCAGAATCCCCAGCATACATACGCAATATCAGGGATATATCAGGTTTGCCTTACAATTTCAGACGGTACCAGAATGTGCCAGGATACATGGTGCGAAGAGGTATATATCGGCACTCCGCCACCCCCTTCCGGATGTACGAGTTATTTCACTTATATAGTTGAAAATGAATATTCCGTAACTTTTACAGGTGTGGCTTATTACAATGGTAATGTTGTGAATGCCAATAGCTACATATGGGACTTTGGCGATGGTACTACCGGCGAGGGAGAGACCGTCACACATACATTTGGTCCGGATCCGGCAGGCAATGAAGCCTATTATGTTTGCCTTCAGACCGAAATAATTGATTCTCTCACCGGCATTGCATGCACTGCCTACTATTGTGAAATGATTTTCCTTAACAATATGCTCCCCTGCATGGCAGGATTTTATTATTACCCCTTTGATTCTGTCTATTCTGATTTTACTTACCAGTTTATCGACATCTCAAGTGGAGATCCTGAATCATGGCTATGGGATTTCGGTGATGGGACAACCTCTGACATTCAAAATCCTGTCCACACATTTTCATCTGTTGGCGCTTATGATGTATGCCTGACAATTAACAATCCTGTCGATTCATGCCAGGATACATACTGCCAGTCTGTTTTTATTGATACCATTATCAGCAATTGCGAAAGTTATTTTCTCTATTATGTTGATAATCTGGATGTCAGTTTTGAAGGATATCCCTACACCATGTTTTCACTGACCTGGGAATGGCAGTTTGGTGATGGAACAACAGGCTCATGTCCTTTTATTACTCATACTTATGCATCCGAAGGAACTTACACCGTTGTGCTGATCACCACCGATGAAGCCGGATGTATGTACTCATCAACTCAGGAGATTTATGTCGGAACGCCCGTCGCTTATCTATTATATGGTTCAGTCATTGTAGATAATGCTTATGCTGACCAGGCTATGGCTACCTTATTCCGTATGGATGACCCTGCCGGCGGATTGTATATTGTGGATGAACAACCTGTTGATTCGGCGGGCATGTATCATTTTGAAAACGTCATCACTGGTAATTATTATATCCTGACAGAGCTCTTGCCGGGATCAATCAATTACGGTTCATATTTGCCAACCTATTATGGAGATGTTATATTCTGGGGAGATGCTACCATGATTTCCCTGGGCGAACCTCAAAATCCATATAACATCAACATGATACCGGTCACTAATTTTTCACCGGGTCCGGGATCTATTAATGGAATCATCTCTCAAGAACTGGATTTTGCTGCTCTGGGATCACCTGCCAGCGATATTGAAATCATTTTGATCAGTGAAACAGGGACAGCCATTTCCTATTACTATTCTGAAGTGGATGGAACTTTTGATTTCTCCGGTTTGGGATTTGGTGTTTATCAGATTTATGCTGAAGTACCCGGGAAGATCACTATCCCGTTGCTTGTCACTCTTACCGAAAACACTCCCTCTGTTTTCGTTGAAATAGTAATATCCGGGCAATATGTAAATGTAATTAATGGAGTAAATGATCCTGTGTCACCGGTATCGTCTGTCGGGGAGATTTACCCCAATCCCGTAACAAATGAGTCTTATTTGGAGATGACATTCAGTAAACCTGCGACTATCGAAGTAATCATTGTGAATCAGATGGGACAAACCATTGACAAGTATTCCATGACCAGTAACAAGGGTATACAACGCATTCCGGTCAATCCCGCTAAATTATTAAAAGGCATTTATTTGCTTAAAATTGCTGATGATGCAGGTAACATTTGGATCCGAAAATTTCTGAAATAAGTTTGGTAAAAAGGCTCCAACTCATCAACAAGGTTGGAGCCTTTTAGTTTTTTACTGATTCTCCTCTGCAAACCACTCCGCAAATGAAGTCAATGTCTCACGAAGTTTAAGGCTGTAAAGCTTTATCTGGGTAGGCAATTTTTTCATGATCCTGCCGGCAAAGTCTATCAGTAGATTCTCTGTTGTTGGCTGATAATCAACCAATATCAGGTTGCCATAGAGGGTGTTTCCCTTTCCAAAATCGTTAGGGACAAACTCCCTGTTCAGAACCAGGCTATGATCAAATTCATCGATAATGCAATCCTTGACCATCTGTTTGATGTCCTTGAAGTCCATCAGCATGCCATACTTGGGGGAACTTTTATCCTGAATGGGTGTTCCGACGATGGTCACAAACAGCTCATACGAATGTCCGTGGATATGCCTGCAGGGGCCGTCATGACCAGGCAGGGCATGTGCCATCTCAAAATTGAAGGCTTTGGTTAACCGGATACGTTTCATCTTTGAAGGGATTTTAATTCGAATACAAAGATTGCTTTTATAAATCAATTCCCCGGAATTCAAGAACACATTTTATACCGGCAAGTATCAGCAGGATTCCACCGGCAGTCTTGGCAAACCTGCCACGATAACGGCATCCAAAACGTTTTCCAATAAACGAACCAAGCAGCAGAAGAATAAATGACATGCTTGCAATGGAAATAAGGGATACAAATAGTACATGACTAGATAAATTCATCCCTGTTCCTACCACCAGGCTGCTAAATCCGGCGGCTGAGGCCACAGTCATCAGGACGCTTGTCTTTTCCATGTCAAATGTCCGCATCCTGGGATCCAGCCTGAACGACTCCAAGAACATTTTAAGGCCGATGATGGTGAAAATAATAAATGCCAGCAATAGCCTGACATTCTCAAGAGTATAGTAAACTGCCTGGCCTATTAACCAGCCAATTCCAAGGAAAATAACCTGGAAAAGTGTTATCACTAAAACCATCCGGAACATCAGCCGGCGGCTGTAATGCTCTTGCTCCATGGCATTGTTCACAGCTAAAGTAAACAGCTCAGTTGACAAACCAAAGGTGATTAATATTATTTCCGTGAGATGCAACGGGTTGAATTTTGAGTATTGGATGAAGATTTATATCCTGTCCAGTTCTACGGTAAAATGTCTCATAATCGGAGCCTCTCTGACGATCCTGAATCCTTTTGTAATGGATTCCCTGCGGTCATAGATGTTTTTCAGTGCAGCTGCCACCACATCCATATGGCTGTTGGTAAACACCCGCCTGGGTATGGTGAGCCGCATCATGTCAAGGGCCGGATAACGGTTTTCGCGGGTGACAGGATCACGATCGGCAAGCAGTGTGCCTATCTCTACACCCCTGACACCTGCCTCCAGGTAAAGTTCAACGACCAGCGTTTGTGCCGGAAACTGCTCCATTGGCACATTATGAAGAAACCGCCGGGCATCTACAAAAACCGCATGACCGCCAATGGGCTGCTGAACAGGAATACCATATCCGATCAGTTTATTACCAAGGTATTCCACCTGTTTGATCCTTGTTTCAAGGTAATCAAATTCTGTCCCTTCATATAATCCCTGTGCCAACGCATTCATATCCCTGCCTGCCAGCCCGCCATAAGTAATGAATCCTTCGAACAAGATGTCATATAAACCTGCCTGCCGGTAAAGCTCTTCATCTCTTAATCCAATGAATCCTCCGATGTTAACGATAGCATCTTTCTTGCTGCTCATCGTCATGAAGTCGGCATACCGGAACATCTCTTTGACAATTTCACGGATGGATTTTTTCTCAAACCCTTTTTCACGCAACTTGATAAAATAAGCGTTCTCGGCATAGCGCGCTGCATCAAAAAGTACCATGACACCGTACTTCTTAGCCATGTCATGTACCTGTTTTATATTCTCCATCGAAACAGGCTGGCCCCCCGTAGAATTGCAGGTCAGGGTGATGATAATAAAGGGTATCTTTTCGATGGGTGTATTTTTCAGAACATGTTCCAGTTTCAGGAGGTCAATATTTCCCTTGAACGGATGGTAAACAGTCGTATTAAAAGCTTCATCAATAGTGCAATCCACAGCTTGGGCTTTTCTAAATTCGATATGCCCTTTGGTGGTGTCAAAATGTGCATTGCCGGGTATCAGGTCACCTTCTTTCATCAGCACCGAGAATAAGACATTTTCAGCTGCACGGCCCTGATGTGTTGGAAGAAAATAATCAAATCCGAAGATATCCCTGATAGCCTGTTTCATCTTATAATACGATGTTGCACCTGCATAGCTTTCGTCACCAACCATTAGTTCTGACCATTGTTTGTCACTCATGGCGCCAACACCCGAATCTGTTAACAGGTCGATGAATACCTGGTCGCTGCGCAGGTTAAACAAATTGAATTTGGCTTCCTTAATCCAGTGTTCACGTTCCTTCAGACTGCTCCGGCGGATAACCTCCACCATCTTTATTTTATAGGACTCTGCAAAGGGTAGCTCCATAGAACTTTATTTTGATTTGCCGAAATTAGTGCAAATGAAATTAATGGCAAACAGATAACTGAATAGAAATTCAAAGATAATATTATTTTTAAATCCCCCAAATCACCCATGACTTAAGTCATGGGACATCTAAAAGCTAATCCCTGAAAAATATTATCTTCGATAAAATTTTTACCATTTTGCAACCCTCCAAAAAAATCATTGTCCTTAGCTGTGGATCCATTAAATAAAAAACCGGTTGACCAACAAGTGGAACAATATCGGGAAATAATTGAAGAAAGCAAGCTGGGAAATCGTAAAGCACAGTACAGGCTTTACCAGCTATATGCCAGAGCGATGTTTAATGTGTGCTTCCGGATGATGCGAAATCGTGAAGAAGCCGAAGATATGTTACAGGAATCCTTTACTGAAGCTTTTGATAAACTGACATCATTCAGATATGAATCAACATTTGGAGCGTGGATAAGACAAATCGTGGTAAACAGATGTATTAATGAAATAAAACGAAAGAAAACCGAACTGAGCTTCTTTGATGACCTGGGGCCATTTGATACTGAAACTGAAGAACCTGAAGTGGATGAATCAGGGCTGACGGTAGATAAAGTAAAAAAAGCCATGGAACATTTGCCGGATGGAAGCCGGATGATCTTCTCACTTTATCTGCTGGAAGGTTATGACCATACCGAGATAGCCCAGATACTGAACATCACTGAATCCACATCCAAATCGCAATATATGCGAGCCAGGCTAAGAGTAAAAGAGGTCTTAAACACAATGATCCATGAAAACTGATAAACTGGAGAAATTTATCATCAATCACAGGGAAGAATTCGATGACATGACACCCAATCCAAAACTATGGGAAAGGGTTGGCAGACAGCATCGCAAACCACTGATTCGTTCGATAAACTGGAAACGTATATCACTGCGTGCCGCTGCCGTTCTTCTCATCTTCATCGCCTCCTATTTCTTCCACGACTTTATCGGTAATCACCAGAAATCAAATGGATCCATGAAAGAACAGGTGGAGGTTACACCTAAAGGAAATGAGATGACTAAAACCTTCAAAGAAGCTGAAGCCTTTTATACTTCACAGATCAATTCGAAAAAAGAGGAAGTCTTCAGATTTGCGGATTCCAGACCTGAAATAAAACAGGAAATAAATGTGGAGTTTACCCAGCTCGACAGCATCTTCACCCAGCTAAAAAGAGACCTGAAGGACAATATCGACAATCAGGGGATCATCGAAGCCATGATACAGAATTACAGGATAAAACTTGAAATACTTGAGGACATTCTTAATCAGCTGCAGAAATCAAAAACAACAGAAAATATAAATACCAATGAAATCAAGGAAATATAAAAACAGGCCATTTATTCTAATACCGGCATTTCTGCTGGCCACCACTATGGTCTTTTCACAGACTTATGAGAAGAGCAGCAAGGAGGTGAGATCGTTTTATGCAGGCCCGGAAACCGAAATCCAGATTTCAAACAAATATGGCAATATACATCTTGTCCCCTGGGAAAAAGACTCCGTAACATTCGAGATTGACCTTTCGGTCAAAGCAGGTAAAGAACAAAAAGTCGATAAGCTGTTTAGTAACATCGCTTTTGATTTCACTGACACCAAGTATTACGTCATCGCACGGACAACATTCAAGGAAACCAGTATTTTTACCGATATCTCCGACATGGCAAATGCCCTTTTCAGCAGCGGTAGCAATGTTCAGATCAATTACCTGGTGCATTTTCCCGAAAAAAGCCGTATTAAAATCGATAATAAATTCGGCAATATATATTCCACCGACCATTATGGCGATCTTGATATAAACCTGTCAAATGGCGACCTTAAGCTGAATAAAACACTTGGGAAGACCAAAATCATCGTCGAGTTTGGCAATGTGACCATCAACTCGATTGAAAGCGGCGAATTAACTATCAATTATGGCGAATTGGAATTGAAAAATGGCTCTGAGATCGTCCTGAACTCCAAATCTTCCCGCTTGACCATCACTGATGTCGGCAGCCTGAATATCACTTCACACCGTGATAAGTATTTTATCGATGCCGCCAATTCGATCAAAGGTGACTTATCGTTTTCGTACCTGAATGTCAAAAAACTCCAGCGGGAGTCAGTGATCAAAACATCTTATGGCACTATAAATCTGCAATCTGTTGCAAATGATTTTAAATTTATCAATCTGAATTCTGAATATACCGATATTCAGTTGTTCTTTGACACAACAGCATCCTATAATCTGGAAATACTGCATTCAGGTAAAACCTCCCTTTCACTGATGCCAGGCCTTATTTCGGTTCAAAAGGAACTGGTCAGCAAAGGAGATGACCTGTTCAGAACGTATGGCCTTGGGGGCAAGAACGGAGAAAATCTGCCTACGGTCAAGATCAGCATCAGGGCCGGATCAGTGAGTATCATTCACCAGTGACCATATCCGTAAATCTGAAATTTTCTGCTAAATGATGATTTTTTTCATGAATATTGCAACCCTTTGAAATCCTTTTTGTCTTTTACGATAAATTTAATAAATCATACACATGAAATCAATTTCTACAAAAATGAAAAGTATAGTTCTGTTAATCATACTTGCGGCTACGACCATCCTGTACACAGGATGTGAAGATATCCATTGTATTGAAGGCAATGAAATGGTTGTCGTTGATACGCGTCCGATCGGCAGTTTCACCGGTATCTCTTCCGAAAGCTGGTTCAATGTGATAATTATTCAGGATAGTGTCAACGAAGTTGTTGTTGAGGCAGAATCCAATCTCTTACCCTATATCGACACCTGGGTAGAGGGTACTACTCTGGTACTCAAAGAACAGCATAGACGGTGTTTAAATAATCATTATCCTGTTATCATTACTGTCAGAACCAAGGATATAAATTTTATCAGGCTGAGCGGGTCGGGTGATATATACGGAAATAATATCTTTAATACCGATTACCTCAGGGTCGACTTAAGCGGATCAGGACAGATAGATCTTGCCGTAAATGCCAACAATGTTGAAAGCTCCATATCCGGCTCCGGATCGATCAAACTTGGGGTCACGGCTGAACATTTGGAGTCAACGATATCCGGTTCGGGAGAATTTCAGTTATCCGGTGATGTCCATAAAGGAGATATGAACATTACAGGCTCAGGAAATATTCATGCTTATGGACTTATACAGGATATCTGCGTTGCCACCATCACAGGTTCGGGTAACATGTTTTTGACAGTCCATGACCTTCTGGATGTCAGGATTACAGGAAGCGGCTCCGTACATTACAAAGGCAATCCAACTGTAACTCTGAACATTACAGGTTCAGGCTCGGTGATCCATGAAAATTAAGATTGCACTACCGCCTCTTACTTAATGAAGAACTACAGAGAAAATATTTATGATGAAGTGCAAAATTCAAATTTTATGAAATCATTTTTTACACTTGCGGCGCTATTCATCGCCGTAAATGGTTTTACACAGGATACAAAGAATACCGTTGGCCTGCGTTTCGGTGATACATGGGGAATCACCTATCAGGCATTTATACATGAAAATAAAGGCTTCGAGGGCCTGCTGGGCTTCAGGGATGGCGGTGTACAGTTCTATGGCCTTTTCCAGCATTACAGGCCAGCCTTCAGTGAATATACCGATCACTTTTACTGGTATTACGGAGTAGGCGGCCATGCCGGATTTGTTAGTTGGGAAGATTATCACGACGATCCATACGGCCACTACTTTCATCACATTGCACCTGTGCTGGGATTTGATGGTAATGTCGGGCTGGAATTCTGGTTCTATAGGATCCCGCTGGCTATCGGATTGGATTATAAACCCTTTGTTGAACTATTCGGCCATCATTTTTTTGAAATGAATTTCTGGGATTGTGCGTTCACAATAAAATATACATTTTAAAATAATTAAAACGAAATGACAATGAAAAGGGTGTTAGTATTAGTCGCATTGATGCTATCATGGAGCATGATCGCTCTCGGACAGAATGAGAATACAGTTGAAAACGACCGGCATGAAGAGGTACAGACACTGTTTGGAAACCATGTCGATAATGGTGGATATGGTGCGTTGATGTTCAATTATTCAACTATCGGCAGCCAGGATGCCTGGCTTGTCGGTGGCCGAGGCGGCTGGCTCATTGATCATAAACTGATGATCGGCCTTGGCGGTTATGGATTTGTAAACGATATGTATTTTGACGATGTCGTGGATGGCCAGGGTTGTAATCTGGCAGGAGGCTATGGTGGTTTAGTCCTCGAGTTTATTCTCATGCCCCGTTTCCCGGTTCACCTGTCGTTTCCTCTTCTCATTGGCGGCGGCGGTGTTGCCTACATTGATCCATACAATTGGAATAATTATAACTATGAATGGAATACCATCGATTCGGATGCGTTTTTTGTCATTGAACCCGGTGTGGAACTGGAACTGAACCTGGTAAAACATTTTCGAATGGCTTTTGCCGTGACATACCGGCATACGGAGGATGTAAACCTTATCAATTCCGACCCGGATGTGTTGAATGGATTTAACTTCGGACTGACGCTGAAATTCGGGAAATTCTAATCTAATAAGTACCACCCATATCACGCCATTTAAGGACATCGATATATACTGTATCGGAGAAACCAAAAGTGAATCCCCTGTTTGGTTTCTCCGATCCGTTTTCTTCTACCTCCACAGTTCTCCAGCTACCCCTTGTGATTTTATATTCCATTGATGCGTCAAGTCTTGGAATAGTCAGGGAATAATGCCCATTTTCATTTTTCCTGAATTTGTACTTTGAACTTCCCGGCTGCCAGTTATTGAAATCGGCAGTAAGATAAAAATCGTCACCACTGGGTGTATTTGGTGGTATGCTTCTGAGAATCATTGTTACTCCCGCATCATCGCTCCCTCCGATGTCTTTCCAGTTATCGACGGAAAGGAACAAGGTATCAATATCTTTATATTGATAAATTCTGTTTGGGATATCGTTGCCGTACCGGTCAATCTCGACTTTTTGCCATGTGCCGCGTGTAAATTTGAACTCGAGCAATCCCCATCGACGTGTCAGCTTAATGCTATACTCTCCCGTGGCAGTTTTCATAAGTTCATAATCGCTATCGCCAGAGTCCCAGCTGTTTAAATTTCCGGTAATATATATTCTGGCATTCTTCGGTGTTTGCTCCGGCAGAGCGGTCAGGATAATAGTGACCTGATCCTTTCTCTCTCTTGTGAGGTCCTTCCAATTTGAAATAGTCAGCTGTTCTTTAACTGGCTCACTCAGATCCAAGGTTCTATTTAGAATATCAAAGCCATAGCTGTCCACCTCCACAGTAGACCAATCACCCCTGGTGAATTTGAATTCCATGGTCTTTTCCTGTGTTGGGATAGATTTGCTATATGTGCCATCAGCATTTTTCGTCATGAGATAGTTCCTGTCCCCCGGATCCCATCCATTAAGGTTACTTACCAGGTAAATATCTCCGCCCGGAGGTGTATTTTCCGGTATGTTGGTAAGAATAATCATAACCTTATGTGGGCTCATAAGCGCCAGGTCTTTCCAGTTCTGCACAATGACCTGAACTGTATCTCTTTCTCCGAAATGCAGTTTTCTGACAGGGATATCATTTCCGTAAAGATCTGTTTCAGAAGTTGATAAGTCTCCCCTGGTTATTTTGTAATCCACTTCATCAATACCCTGCTGCTTTTCCAGTGTGATATGATAGTATCCGGCTTTGTCATGTTGAAGGAAGGATTCAGCATCAGGTATCCAGGAGTTGAAGTTACCGGCAATTGCGATACGGGCATCGGCGGGTGTATTATCAGGCAGGTCTTTCACAACCAGTGTGATCCTCGGACAATTGAGGGGGTGCTGGTCATTCCAGCTAAGAATGATATTTGTCACCGTATCCGCTTCACCTAAAACAAGTCTTCTATTAGAAATATCATAACCGCAAACATCTTTCTCAACCGCTCTCCAGTCACCACGGGTGAACTTGTATTCGATTTCACCGAAACCACTGGGTAATGTTACAATGTATGAACTATCGGGCTGCAATGTCATCCGGTACTTCTCATCTCCCGGATCCCAGTTGTTGAAGTTGCCGGTGATATAGAGTGGATCACCTTGAGGTGTGTTACCGGGTATATTGTCGACTTTGACCACAACCCTGTAACAGGAGGTCATGCTCATTAGGATGACATACAGCCATAACAGATAGTAATACTTAAATATTTTTAATTTCCGCATAATAATCCGTACAAATTATCTGTCCATCCATTTTAAAAAATCCTGCACCCTCACTCTGCTGATCATGATCTTGTCGTCGGCCGGAGGTTTCAGCTCGATGAGGAGCCGGCTGTTAAAATATTTACTGATCTTACCTATCGAACCCGCACTGGCGATATAACCCCTGGTGATCCTGAAAAAATCTCCCGGATTAAGAACCCGCTCAAGCTGATCGAGTGAATGTTCAATAATAACCCTGCGATTGTCGTTGCTGACAAGAAAAACCTCGTTGTCTTCTGCTTTAAAATATGCCACTTCATTGATGTCTATGTGTTTAATCTGATCACCTACTTTTGCTATGAATCGTGTTTTATATTCCGGCCGTTGTGAGCGGATCAGTTCTTCGATCTGCCTGAAGGCCGGTAAAGTCTCTGCCCCTGAGTATTGAAGCCTTATCATGTCCAGCTTGTTCAGCGCGGCAGTCAATTCTTCCTGTTTGACCGGTTTCAGCAAATAATCCACACTGTTCACCTTGAAAGCCCGTATGGCATACTCATCATAAGCAGTGGTGAAAATCACCGGCGACCGGACATCATGCTTTTTAAAAATCTCAAAACTCAGTCCATCTGAAAGTTGTATGTCAAGCATGATGACATCCGGTTGCGGATTTTCCTTCAGCCATTTGACGGTCTCTTCGATGGAATCGATACAGGCAAGGATTTGAAATGACGCTGAAATGTTATTCAACAGACGCTTCAGTTCATATTGGGCATGGGGTTCATCTTCTACTATCAAAATGGTCATAACAACTTAAATTAAAGGCACTTTAACCGTAAAGGTCTCATCCTCTTTTATAATATTTAACATTTTGTTTGTCAGATAGATATATCTTTTTCTGATGTTATCCAATCCCATTCCGGATGAAGGTGCCGCTGTTTCCTTTTCTTGTAAATTATTGGAAATCACCAAATATTCATCGTTCTCCGTCCAGATCTTCACTGACAGTGGTGACCTTTTGGATACCACATTGTGCTTCACTGCATTTTCTATCAAAAGCTGCAAGGTAATAGGAGCAATGGACCTTTGAAGTAAATGGTCAGGGATATCCAGTGTAATCTGAATATTCTCTTCAAACCGTAACCTGAGTAAATTGATATATGACCTTACAAATACCAGCTCTTCATTCAATGTGATAAGCTCCGTATCTCTTTTATCAAGGATATAGCGATACACATCCGACAATTCCCTCACAAAAGTGCCTGCCTTATCCTGATCACGGTAAATCAGCGAAGAAAGGGTATTCAGACTATTGAATAAAAAATGGGGATTTACCTGTGACCGCAACGTTTCAAATCTGACTTCTGCATTTTCTTTCCTAAACCGTTCCACTTCGGCCAAGGATAACCTCCACCGCTCCAGAAGAAAATAACTCATCTGAACCAGCAGGATATTAATAGCCATGAAAGCTGCAAAACCGGCATAGATCAGCTCATCCAAAAGCCTGGCATAAGTGAAGTGCAGAAAAAGGATGATATACAGCCACCGGATACCCGTTGCGAAGATCAGGGCAGTGCCCACATTTACCAAAAGCTGCAAAAAAAAACGGCGATAAAAACCGGCTTCCCACGGATATTTCCTGTCAAGATTCCTGCTGATAAGCAATAGGGTAACAAAAGCAAAAAAAGATAACAGAACTGTGTAAAGATAGCTTGCACCTGGCTGAAAAAGCGTATAATTCCGATAAAGCAGGCTGAAGATGACATCCAGAAGAAACTTGAAAGGAATACCCATCAGCACTATTATGGTTATTCGTAGCCATGTTTTCCTGACCATCGGGTTATTCATCTTTTCCATGATATAATTTGCTGCTGCTGGCTGGCTTCATATCCAAGTCAAAGTTAACAATTCTGCCGAAGTATGAGCAAAGGCTTCAAATTTTTCAAAGAACGCTCTGGTTATAGGGGGTATAAAATAAAATCCCATTTCATAAAAATAACAGACAGTATACCTGCCTGTCAGAAAATGATCTTATAGACTATTCCCAGTAGCTGTGACCTGCTTTGTGTACAGTTCCTCATCAGCTTTTACCACTTTAATGGTATAATTTCCTTTGGGAAGGTTTGACAGATCAAACCTGATCCTGACGGTATCATGACGTTTAAGATTCTTATAGCTCATCAGTACGCCGCTTTCAGAATAAAGCTTCACTGCGATTTTTTCTCCATAGGGTTTGTCGATGATAAGAGTAGCCAGGTTATCAGTATTCTGAAATATGACACACTCTATGCCGGACTTTACATTTCCGATTGAATCAATTCCGGTGTTATTAGTTGCAAATGAGGTTGTCAGAGCGAACGTCACCGAAAAAACGAAAGTTAAGATTTGTGTTTTCATGATTTTATGTTTTAAGGGTTAATGATTAATTGATGTGTCAAAAGTATCATATGGCCTACTCCTGCGAAATGAAAAAGCTGTGAACTTCAGTTTTCGGGATGTGAAGTGCAGAAAAAAAGGGATGACATCTCGACTTAGATGTCATCTCTGATACAAAAATTTTCACTAAATTTACACCCACATTTAAAATCCTGATTATGCGTTACATGATTATGCTTTTTCTTGCACTCACCTGTCTACTCTCCAGTGCCCAGTTCGACAAATACTTCGAAAACAAAACCCTGCGTTTCGATTATTACCACGCCGGCGACAGCCAGTCGGATACATATTTTTTTGATGAAACCAAAATGGAACCTTACTGGGGTGGGTCGAAGGTTAACCTGATCGATACCTTCAATTATGGGAATAATTATGTCAAGGTCTTTGACCTGGCATCAAATGATCTGATTTACTCACGCGGCTATTGCACACTCTTCGGTGAGTGGCAGACAGTTCCTGAGGCAAAGGAAACGAAAAAAAGTCTTTCTGAAACTGTCATCATTCCCTATCCAAAAAATGATGCCCGCATTGAATTGTATACCAGGAAAAGGGATGGCCAGTTTGAAAAGAAATTCGAGTATCTTTTTAAACCCTCCAGCTACTTCATTTCTCAGGAAAGAAAACTGTCCTATCCTGTTTTCGATGCCTATATTTCAGGCGATCCTGCTGAAAAGGTCGACATTGTCATCATTCCCGATGGTTACACGGAGGCTGAAATGGGCAAGTTCATCAGCGACTGCCAGAAATTTGCCAGGGAAATATTCGATTTTGCTCCTTATGACAGAAACAAAGATAAATTTAACATCCGGGGTGTCATGGCTCCCTCAGCAGAGTCGGGCAATGATATACCGGCCGATTCCATCTGGAAGAATACTGTTGTCGGCACCAGTTATTATACCTTCGACAGCGAACGTTACTGCATGACCTATGATCATAAAAGTGTGAGGGATGTGGCGGCTAATGCCCCCTATGATCAGATATACATTCTGGTCAACCGCAATAAGTATGGCGGAGGAGCTATATATAATTTTTACAATGTGACAGCCAGCGGCAACCTTGCCTCAGCCAAGATATTCATTCATGAACTTGGCCACGGCTTCGCCGGACTGGGTGATGAATATGTCGGAGCAGTATCCTATAGTGATTTTTATCCCACCACCATCGAACCATGGGAGCCGAACCTGACCACACTGGTCAGCTTTGACAGGAAATGGAAAAATCTCGTCGATAAAACTACACCCATTCCAACGCCAGATGAAGAGAAATACTATACTGTCACCGGGGTATTTGAAGGTGGCGGTTATGTTTCAAAAGGGATATACCGCCCGAAGCACGACTGCCTGATGAATACCTTTAAAGAAGAGAAATTTTGTCCGGTCTGCGAGGCGGCCATACAGAAGATGATTGATTTTTATACAAAGTGACCTCACCCCTATCTCAGGTTCTGTTATTCCGCAAACAATACGATCAATTTTTTTTATACCTTTGCTCACTCATTGAAAAGTTCACGGATGTCATCTCTTTTGAGAGATGCCATCAGGTGCACTACGGATGACATCTTTCCAAAAGATGGCATCCGTGTAAAAATAGAGTATTATGATCACAAAATTAGACGAACTCGTCGCCATAGCTAAGAGCAAGCGGAAACGCAAGATAGCTGTTGCTGCTGCCGAGGATTATGAAGTGTTGGATGCTATCCGCAATGCCATGGCACAGAATATCGTGGATCCTATTCTGGTTGGCGACCAACCCATGATAGAATCCTTGCTGGAACAGCTCCACATGAACAGTGGCTCCATTCAGATCATTCATTTCCCTGATCCTGTCGAAGCATCATATGAGGCCACCAAGCTGGTCAGAAATGGCGATGCCGATATTCTGATGAAAGGGCTGGTCAGCACACAATATCTTTTACGGGCGGTGCTCAACAAGGAAACCGGCCTGCGTAAAGGTGAGATTCTCAGTCATGTGGCCTTTTTTGAATCTCCCTATTACCATAAGCTCCTCGGCCTGACCGATGCGGCAATGAATGTCGCGCCCACCTTTGAAGACAAGGTGGCGCTGATCATCAATGCCGTTGAAGCCTTCCATAAAATCGGCATTGAGGTTCCCAAGGTGGCAGTGGTAGGGTCTGTTGAAACTATCAATCCACGCATGGAAGCCACCATGCATGCAGCTACACTGTCGATGATGAACCGCCGCGGACAAATAAAGGGTTGCATCGTCGATGGACCACTCGCAGTGGATAATGCTGTGTCAAAGAAATCGGCGGCGCACAAAAATATTGACAGTGAAGTAGCCGGTGATGCCGACCTAATCGTAGCACCCGATATCAATGGCGCCAACTTCCTCTATAAAGCCCTTAACTTCATCGGTGGCGCCACTGCCGCAGCAGTCATCATGGGTGCCAGGGTGCCGATAGTGCTGACATCACGGGCTGACTCTGAGAGAAGCAAATTCCTGTCAATTGCACTCGCTGCTGCTATGGTATAAGACATCAAATTTTATTACTTTTGATGCAAATTCCTTTCTTTCATGGAACATATCAGGATCCTGGCTATTAATCCCGGCTCTACGTCTACAAAGATTGCCGTCTTTGAGGACAACCAGCCTGTTTTTGCTAAGAACCTTAAGCATGACCGTGAAGCCCTGTCGAAGTTCCAAAAGGTAGCTGACCAGTATCTATATCGTAAGAATATCATCCTCAGCCAGTTGAAAGAGGCCAACATAGACCTCGACACCATCCATGTGGTGGTAGGCCGCGGGGGCCTGCTCAAACCAATTGAATCCGGCGTCTATGAAGTCAACGATGCCATGCGGCGCGATTTGATGGCAGGATCCTATGGCGAGCATGCCAGCAATCTCGGGGGATTGATAGCCGGCGACCTGGCCAGCACCCTTCCCAAAGCTAAAGCTTATATCGCCAATCCGGTAGTAGTGGATGAAATGGAGGATATCGCGCGAATTGCCGGGCATCCCATCTTTCAGCGTAAATCGATATTCCATGCACTGAACCAGAAAGCTGTGGCTGATAGTCACGCCAAATCCATCATGAAACGCTATGAGGATCTCAATCTCATTGTGGTTCATCTTGGTGGAGGAATCACTATTGGTGCACACCGGAAAGGAAAGGTCATCGACGTGAACCAGGGATTGGACGGTGAAGGCCCCTTTTCGCCTGAACGCAGTGGCACTCTGCCTTGCGGTGACCTGGTAAATCTCAGTTTCAGCGGCAAGTATAATCACCAGCAAATAAAAAAGATGATCACCGGCGAGGGAGGTCTTGTTGCCCACCTCGGCACCAACGATGCCTATGAAGCAGAACAAAAAGCCCTGCAGGGTGATGATCAGGCACGGCTTATCCTCGAAGCCATGGCATACCAGGTGTCGAAAAACATCGGCGCCATGGCCACGGTACTGAAAGGGGAAATCGACGGTATACTCATCACCGGCGGCATTGCACATAGCAAATGGTTTGTGAACCTGATCATCGAGCGGATCTATAAACTAGGACCTGTGCATATTTATCCCGGCGAAGATGAAATGCGGGCGCTGGCAGAGAATGGATTACGCGTCATACGGGGCGAATGCACACCGAAATTATATTCCTGACACATGAAATTATACTCCCTGCAAACAGGCAACCTGAAACTTGATGGCGGCACCATGTTTGGCGTCATCCCAAAGGTGATGTGGTCGAAAGTGTACCCCGCCGATGAAAATAACCTGTGCAATTTCGCTATGCGATGCCTGCTGGTCGATACAGGTGAACGGAAAATACTCATCGAAAACGGCATTGGGAATAAACAAAGTGAGAAATTCTTTAGTAACTTCCACCTCAATGGTATGGAACCTATCGAAACATCCCTTGCAGGTATCGGCTTATCTTCAGATGATATTACCGACGTGCTGCTCACCCACCTGCACTTTGACCATTGCGGGGGCAGCATTGTTTATAATACCGACCGCACCAGGCTGGTTCCGGCGTTTAAAAATGCCGTCTACCGCATCGGCGAAAGACAATGGAATTGGGCTATCAATCCCAATAACAGGGAAAAAGGATCGTACCTGAAAGAAAATTTTCTTCCTGTTAAAGCAAGCAGACAACTTGAATTCATCACCAAGGAGGGATTTTTATTGCCCGGCATTGATGTGCGCATTTTAAATGGCCACACCGAGGGACAGGTCATACCTTATATCCATTATAATGGTAAAACTGTGGTGTTTGTCTCCGACTTGTTGCCCTGTACAGCCTATATTCCGCTGCCCTGGGTGATGGCGTATGATATCATGCCACTATTATCAGTCCAGGAAAAAGAGGCCTTCCTGAAAGAAGCGCTGGAAAACGAGTATATCCTTTTCTTTTATCATGATATTTATCACGAGTGCTGTAATCTGAAGATGACGGATAAAGGAATACGCGAGAAGGAGACATTTAGTATAAATGAAGTATGAAGAATACAATATGAAGAATTTTTCGTTTTGTATGTTTCATCCTTCATTTCCCGACTTTCATCGGGATTTCACTCGGCTTCGCCTCGTTCAACTTCTTTTCCTGGCCTGTTTTTTTACCTCAGCAAAATCATCTTCTTCACATCTTTCTTCTCATTATTTACTTCGAGAGAATAGTAATAAATCCCTTCAGAGAGGTTTTTCGTTGACAAGGTAAACCGGTGTTCGCCTGATTCGACAAATTCATCATAGGGTACTTCCACAAGTGCGCCGAGAACGTTGTAGACTTTTATCGAAACTCTTGCAGCCGTGGGAATAGAAAATATAATATCGGTTTGATCCCTGAAGGGATTTGGGAAATTCTGGATTAAGCTGAAAACCGTGGTATCATTATTAATTGGGAATTGGTCATCTGACTGGTTCCCTGATATTTTAAATAACAGGTCGATCAGATATTCCCTGTTCTTTTCGTAAGCCTTACGCGTTGCGAATTTATATTCCGGATACCGCCCCACATAGGACGATGAACGGCTGCCTCCGCTTTCCATCAATGTGTATGTGTAGCTTAAATCGATGATGGCAAATATCGAATCCTCGAAGCTGGGCGGATTTTCAATCTGTGATTCAAACCAGTTGATAGCCGTAATGTAGTCTTCATTTTCAATGTTACACCAGTTTGAAACATGTGCTGTCAGGTTCATCGTTTCGGTGTCCTGCTGTAAGGTTGGAACCGAATCCAGATAACTTTTCAGCCCGGTAAAATCGTGGTCATAAATACGTTTCAGTGCAAGCAGCTCTTTCACCGAAGCC
>JAPLDP010000081.1 GCA_026391695.1 Bacteroidota bacterium | reverse complement strand
ACTCATCATCCAAATACCAGTTTTCACCACCATCAGTTGTATAGAAATATGGGGTCATTCCTTCTATTGTGGCACAGCCTATCGCCCAGCCTAAGTTTTCATTCAGAAAAAATATACGATCTAAATAAGTGAAGTTTTGTAGGTCAAGCTGTATTTCCCACTGGGCCTTTGAATAATGTGGTATAAACAACAGGAATAGCAGAAAAAATTTTAGCTTCGTCATAGCCTCATGATTTTTTTTGTTAACGAATTAATTTGATTGTTTAAGGTGTATTTGATTGCGATAAAGTAAATACCAGCAGGGTGATTTGACAAGTCGATGGCCAGATTGTTCAATTGGTCAATTGTTATATTGTCTAATTCAAAAACAGGTTCACCGTATAGGTTCGTTATTAATAATTGGCATAATATAATTGGTGATGGGAGAGCAGTTTTCATCGTGAAAATACCGTTTGCGGGATTTGGGTAGATGGTGAAGAAGTCTCTTCCAGGTTTATTTTCTTTCACATCCTCAATACTGAGACTGTCGCCATTGGTTGTGTGGTAGATATGGTCAAAGCCTATGGCCCAGCCGGTATCGCGGTTTAGCATCTGAATATCCCAAATAGGTACGTAAAACTCCTGTTGCATTTGCCAGTCTTCGCCACCATTATTAGTAAAATATATGGCTCCATATTCTGGTTCCACTGAACCTATCCACCCTGTTGTATCATTGATAAAATATATACAACTTAATATGTTTGGTTCTGGTGTACCTGCTATTGTTTGTTCTTCCCAGGTTTCGCCGTTATTGTTAGTATGTAGAATAAGATATTCATATGGCGTCCTTCCCACGGCCCAGCCATTTAATTTGTCATAGAAATATATATCATAAAATGAATAATGTGTATTTTTAGATAAATAAATGGTATCCCATAATACTCCTTGATTTTCAGTTTTCATTATAGCAGTATAAGTATCATCATTTATATAATCATGTATCACACCTCCTCCATAGCCAATACAGTCATTTAAAAAATAAATGACTTCTATTTGACTAGTTAAAGACAAAAATACTTGTTGCAATGCCCATGTATCTCCTCCATCAAGAGTATGCAATATATTACCTTCACTATACTGTCCAAGCGTAGCCCACCCATTATTTTCATCCACAAAAAACAGATGAATCACATTTTGAGTGGCAGGGGTTTGTATGCCGGTCCAGGATTGGCCGCCGTTTACCGTTTTATAAATTACGCCGTAGCCACCGGCAATAAAGCCGGTGTCGGGATTTACAAAAACGATGTCGGAGCCTTCTATATTATACCACTCATCATCCAAATACCAGTTTTCACCTCCATCGGTCGTATAGAAATAGGGACTTAATCCTCCTATTGAACCACCTCCTATTGCCCAACCTAAGTTTTCATTCAGAAAAAATATACGATCTAAATAGGTGAAGTTTTGTAGGTCAAGCTGTATTTCCCACTGGGCCTGGACATTAGCTATTGAACATAGCAGAAAAAGTAAAAGAAGTTTAAATGGCTTCATTGTTTTATAATTTTTTGGTCATATAGCAAATTTGATGATTTGATTGCTTGTTGCATATTTTTCCGTTAAAGCATCAAGTAATAAATAATAATCTGAATCGATAAAAATAATACCCACTTTTATTTCAAGATCCATTATCATGCGATAACTTCTATTATTACTTTATCTATTAATACCAAAACACCCAAAAAGGTCGGGGTAAAAAGTGAAAAATTTTTCAACAAAACGAAAAATATTTCATAAAGTGCTAATAATCAATTGTAAATTTTTTTAAAAAATAAATTATTTATTCTATAATAAAATATTTTTACACGTGGCCTGAGAAATCAGATTAGTTACCTTTCTTTAATTACTCTTGATAATCTGTACTGATTTTCCAGTCCATTTCTATATAATCGGATTGGGATCCTCTTCTGTTGGGTGTCGATAATGGGTGGCTAAAGATAGTCTATATATTGAAGAAAAGCAAATATTTGGGGAAAAATGATTTAATTAGGCGATTGTCAATGGCCAATGGAACGATTTATCAATTAGTCAATTAGTCAATTAGTCGATTAGTCAATTTGAATATCGAACATCGTCTAATTGACAATCGCCTAATCAAAATCCTACACCCTGTAATTCCTGTATTCCCCGATCCTCCAGCCGGTCATTTTTTCGATGGCGTGGAGCAGGCGTGTTTTTAATGAGAAGTGCCTTTTTGTGGGATCGAATGAAAAGGACCAGTTCATTTTTTGTATCCTTTCTTGCATGACAGCGGGGTGTGTGCCATCGAAACGGGAGAGGGAATCGATCCTGGAATAATCGAATTCGCCGGTAGGTGGCACCTTCTCCTGTATCCATGTGTCGTCGTGCCAGTATTTGTTGAAGTTCAGCAGCTTATCCTGCTGTACCGACGGTGGTTTAACCCAACCGTAATGGTAGATCCAGGCATCGATGGCTTTGACGCGGAGCTGTCTGTTATCTCTCCTGAAGCCCTGTGCATCACGGTACGACCGTATGCCCGGCAAATTGCGAATGACACGGACTTCACGTCGGTACCAGTTCCTTGAATCGCCAGAATAATCATAGGAGCCATAGAAGTGTATGTAACGGAATAGCAGTCCTTCAATATCTTTACTGTTCAGGTATTGCTCCATGGCTTGCCGGATGACGGGAAGATATTTTTCATGTACCACCTCGTCGCCCTGGATATAGAAAGCCCAGTCAGCATCGGCCGAAATATGGCTCAGGGCTTTATTTGTCTCTTCGGCCAGCACCTTTCCACCTTCACGCAAAGAATCATCCCATATCGTATGAATGATCCTTATTTTAGGTGAACCGATGGATTTAAGCAGCTCCTCTGTTTCATCTTCTGAATTTCCCAGTGCCACGATAAACTCATCACATACCGGCAGGATAGAAGTGATGGCTTCGACAATTGGATAGTCGAATTTTATTGCATTGCGGATGAATGTGAAACCACTGACCTTCATGGATCAATTCCGTTTATCAGAAACCTATGATGCCGGTATAATTCTCAGGAGTGATTTTTTTCAGCTCTTTCCTGACTTTAGCAGGGATATCCAGGTTGTCGATAAACGTCTGAATAGTTTTCTTGTCGATCTTCCGGTCGGTTCGTGTCAGGTTTTTGAGGGCGTCATAGGGATCAGGGTAGTTCTCCCTGCGAAGGATGGTTTGTATGGCTTCTGCCACCACAGCCCAGTTGTCATCCAGGTCTTTCCTTATCTTTTCTTCATTCAGGATGAGTTTGCTCAAACCCTTGTCGAGCGACTTAAGTCCGATGAGCGTATGTGCAAAGGGAATCCCGATATTTCTGATTATGGTGGAATCGGTCAGGTCCCGTTGAAGACGGGATATGGGAAGCTTTGCCGACAGGTGTTCGAAGAGGGCATTGGCAACACCCAGATTACCTTCGGAATTTTCAAAGTCGATGGGATTGACTTTATGCGGCATCGTGGATGATCCCACTTCGCCTTTTTTGATCTTCTGCCTGAAGTACTCCATTGAGATGTATGTCCAGATGTCTCTATTGAGGTCGATGAGAATCGTGTTGATCCGCTTGATGTTATCGCATAAGGCGGCGAAGTTGTCGTAATGTTCGATCTGGGTTGTGGTTTTGAGCCGCGATAAGCCCAGGGTATTATTGACAAATTCGTCGGCAAACTTTATCCAGTCAATTTCAGGATAAGCAACGTGATGAGCGTTGAAGTTGCCGGTTGCACCACCAAATTTGGCGGAGAAGGGAATTGTCTCGAAGAGCCGGAGCTGATTTTCGAGGCGTTCGGCGAATACATAAATCTCTTTGCCAAGGGTCGTTGGCGATGCAGGCTGGCCATGTGTATGTGCCAGCATCGGAACAGCTTTCCATTCACTGGCTAAAGCCTTCAGTTTTGTCAGCAAATCACTGAAAAAAGGTTCCAGCACATCCTGCCAGGCATCTCTCACAGTCATAGGAATAGCGGTATTCGTAACATCCTGCGACGTTAACCCGAAATGAATAAATTCCCTGAAATCACCCAGCCCCTTTTCATCAAATTTTTTACGGACGAAATATTCTACGGCTTTCACATCGTGGTTGGTGATCTTTTCAATGTCCTTGACCGATTGGGCATCCTTAAGGTCAAAATTGATATAGATATTTCTCAGTTCATCGTATTTTTTTTTGTCGAAATGCTTAAGCTGAGGCAGTCGCAGGTTGCAAAGTGCGATGAAATATTCGACTTCCACCAGAATCCGGTAACGGATGAGTGCAGCTTCGGAGAAATAGCCTGCAAGAATATCTGTCTTATCCCTGTATCGACCATCGATAGGAGAAATGGCATTGAGTGGCGTAAGTGTCATTGGAATGATATTTTTATCAAAAATAATGAATTTAGTTGTTATTACAACGTCAGGTTTGTAAATGAGATGTATCTGTGTTGTTCCTCATTATTACGGGGCGGGTGAATAGATCTTGCTTGCCTTAGCTATGGAGTAGGCTGCGAAAAATCCTATTGCCCCATTGCTGATATTGCCTTTGATATTAGCAGGTGGGCCGCTGAATAGCGGATTGCTGTAACCTGATTCCATCTGTGCCTGCCAGATGAAATTGGCATATTCTTCGGTGATGCTTGACATTCGCAGGGTGATGGTATCGCCGGGTTTAATCTGTTGGTCCTCATGCTTGTTATCCAGAAAACCGACGGTGACACCGTTTGTATATTTCCCATTATACAGGATATCATCTACGACAAACTTTTCAGATAAAGTGTCGGTGAGCAGTATGTTATTTCTGAAGATATCGAAGATATAAAAGTCGGTGGTCACCGGATCCCTGGCCCAACATTGTATCTCCCATGCATCCCAGCGGTCATTATAGAAAATACCTATGGAGTCGATAGTACCAATAGCTTTCATATTGCTTGATGCGGAATAATTTTGCTGTCCGGCAATAGCTGCCGGCAACCCAATATTCAGTGAATAAGTTTTCCCTGCCCCTCCTATAACATCCGGGTCGGTACAATACGTTCCCGGTTGCGACGAGCTCTCAGTGAGATCATAAGTTGTATCACCATCACTGATTGTCACAGTTGCTCCTGATATCACTACATCGGGCTCTCCGCCAAGAAAGCTGCCCGTTTTACTCAGTTTTACCATGTGTGCCGTGGCTTCGTTAGTGATTGCACCATCCACCACGAGACGTGTATAGGATTCATCCAATTGCAGCTCAATGCGCTCAGTACAGCCAGGCAAAGCGATAATGAAAATGAGGAATGAGAGTAAAATCCTGAAGTTTCCAATCCCAGCATTGAAATGCTGGGTGAGGATCCCAGCATTAAAATGCTGGGTAAGATATATACTATTTAGTATTCTTATTGCCATCAGAAATGAAAGTTATAGGTGATCGACGGCACGATGCTGAATAAGTATGTTTTCTCCGCATAGAGTGTATTGGGATCATTCTCTTCCTGTTTGAAGTTAATCACCCAGGTGTTGTGGCGGGCATAGACATTATACACCGAGAGATTCACTTCACCATGCCAGAAACGTTCCGGTTTATTTCTGCCCCTGTATGTCACCGACAGGTCGAGCCGGTGATAATCCGGTAGGCGATATGCATTCCTGTCGCTGTAGATAGGCAGTCTGACGCCCTGGTACCATGCACCGCCAGTAGGGAACGTCACCGGTGCGCCGCTCATATAGACCCAGTTGGCTCCGGCTGAAATCCTGCTGCTAAAGTCATAGTTTAGTACTATGGCGATGTTATTGGGCCTGTCATAGGGCGACAAATAAGTCTTACTGTCATTGATTTCCTTGATCGAACGTTCTGATCGCGAAAGGGTATAGCTTATCCATCCGGTGAGTTTTCCTTCGACCAGTTTCACGAGAAATTCGAGTCCATAGGATTGGCCTTCACCGAAACGCAGTTCGCCTTCGTACTTGGAATTCAGGAGGAGGTTCGCATGGTCTTTGAAATCAATGGCATTATGAATCTTCTTATAGAAACCCTCCACAGATGTCTCGACAGTATTTTGCCGGAAGTTCCTGAAATAACCCAGTGCTACCTGATCTGCAATCTGAGGCTTTACATTAGGAGAGCTGGGGAACCAGATATCCAGTGGCGTACCGGCAGTGGAATTGGAGGCCAGGTGGATATATTGCCTGTTCCTCGAATAGCTGACTTTGATGGAGGAACGTTCGTCTATAGAATAGCTCACTGCCATGCGTGGTTCAATCCCATAGTATGTGTTGAAAATCTCTCCTTTGGGATAAACGGTCGAGTCGATGACCGTATAGTCGGCATTAAAGTTATAGATCACACCGGCTCCGAAATTATTGAAGAGGGAAAACCTCAGCCCGTATTTCAGTGTCCACAGTGCTCCGATTTTTTGTTCATTGCTCACATAGATGCCACTTTCAACAGAATGGTTATGAGGCACTTCAAAGTCGCTGAAAAAAGCCTGTTCACCTATACCTTTTGCGCGACCGGGGTAAAAAATATGGTATATGGAACTGATACCAAATTTAATGGTGTTGTCAGGATTGAGATAATACCCAAAATCGGCTTTAAGGTTAAAGTCTCTCAACTTGGCATCCCATATGAATGAATTGGCTTGGCCTTCGGGTACACCCAGGCTATAGTCGAATTTACTGTTTATAAAAGTGAAGTTGGAAAATAGTCGTCTTGAGAACAGGTGATTCCACCGCAGTGTAAAGGTCTGGTTACCCCAGCTCATGCGAAAGTCGGCATTCCTGAAAATGTCTTTTCCTCTGTAAGCTGAGAAGAACACTCGGTTGTTGTCGTCAATCCTGAAGTTGATTTTTGCATTCAGGTCATAAAAATACAGTACATTATCCCTGAGGGCTTTATCTTTGGCAAAATTCAGGAAAATATCAGCATAGGTTCGTCGTCCTGAAATCATGTAGGATATTTTATCATTTAAGAGCGGTCCTTCGAGCGTCAGTCGGCTGGAGATGGTGCCAATGCCGCCGGTAGCTGATATCTTTTTCATATTACCCTCTTTCATACGCACATCGAGGAGTGATGACAGGCGTCCTCCATACGCTGCGGGTATATCGCCCTTATATAGGGTGACATCTTTAATGGCGTCGCTATTGAAAACAGAGAAAAATCCCATCAGGTGTGAAGCGTTATAAACTGAGGCTTCGTCGAGGAGTACCAGATTCTGGTCCGGGCTGCCGCCTCTGACTATGAAACCTGAGCCGCCTTCACTGGTTGACTGTACACCGGGTGTTAATTGTATGGCCTTGATAATATCCACCTCGCCCATCAACGCCGGAATACTTTTGATTGTTCGTGCGTCCATCTTGAATGTGCTGGTTTCGGGCTTTTTCAGGTTCTCGCCCAAGGGCTTGCTTTTGATCTCCACTTCCTTTAGAGTTTCTTGCTTTAATTCAAGCTCAATGTTGAGTGTAATATTCTGATTAAGATCGATTATTTTTTCGACAGATTGATAGCCGACATAGGAATAGACGAAGGTATAACGACCTTCAGGAAGACTCAGCGAATAAAAACCATAGAGATTGGTGGCTGTCCCGGTTTGACGTTCCCGTATATACACGGATGCGCCCAGCAGCATTTCACCATTGCTTCTATCGGTGATATTGCCGCTTATTGTATGAAGTGCGGTTACATCGGCATGGGCGGAATCAGGATATATGCTGATTCCCATGACAATAAATAATAATATACCCGCAAATATTTTTAAAATTCTCATGCAGTAAAACAGGAATAACGAATAAACCGGTAAACAGGTATGTCTATTTCCTGAAACCTCCGAAGAGAAGCGTAATGGATGCTTCAGGACTGCTGATTTTGCCTGAATCATAATAATTTACCCTGTCACCCTGGCTGTTGATATAAGTTTTATCAAGCCCGGTAACTACCCTGTATCCGGCGGATACATTCAGTTTAAACCATGATGTCAGATTGAGCTCCACTTCAAATTGCGGTATCACGACAAAGACATTATCGGAGGCTTTATAATCCATGTGTTCATCAGTATAATATTCATCATAAAGGGCGACTTGCCCCCAGCCGAGTTTCGTGCTTAGCCCGGCGTGGACAGCTTTGGTGTACTTATGGATGTATCCCAGCCATAAACCCCCATGGCCAAACGAAATACGCGGTTCATCGATACCTACCCGGTCCTTCAGATTATACATATAATGTTTCGTGGTCAAGCCTTCGCCATAACCGCCTAAGAAGAATGTCTGGTTAAAAAGTACACCGCCTCCACCGCCAACAAATACCGCGAATTGTTCATTTATTGCCGTTAATTCGACAATCGGCCCTCCAAAACCGGAGATATGAATATTGCCGCTGGAAAAGAGATATTGTGGCGTCTCATCTTCCTGGGCATACACCTGGACTGATAATGAGATCAGAAGAACCGGTAAAAGGGTTAATAAAGTTTTTTTCATAATTTTTTATTTTTTGGTGACACAATTTTATCAGGATATATCAGAGGTCAATACATTGCAGGTTGTTTTAATTATTTTTAAAAGACAAAATTATTATTAAAGGGTTGCAAATATACCTGTGAAATATTCTTTTCACAAAGGGGTAGTGAAATTTATTTTATTCTGAATAAAGGTTTGATCTTCGCAATCCAATCTTTGATTCTTTTATCTGTCAACTCCGGTTGATTGACACTATCCAGCAGCAGTCCGACGAATGTGTGTTCTTTGAGAGCTTTTGATCTCTCAAATTCATAACCATCTGACAGGGTAATGCCTGTTAGGGTAGCACCCCTATTTTCAAGCAGTTCAGCAAGGATACCGATCGCATCACCAAAACTTTGGGGATACCCTTTCTGGTCGCCATGGCCAAAAAGGGCGAAGGTCTTGCCTCTCAGATCCATATCTTCGAGGGCAGGGACGAATTCATCCCAGTAGTTTGGCAGTTCACCATCCCACCATGTGGGGACGCCAAGTATCATATAATCATATCTGAGAAATTGTTCATCGGTGACCTCTTCAACATTAATCCGGACGGCATTATTTTCGCCGAGTTCCCTGAAGATAATGTCAGCTGCAGCTGCTGTGTCCCTGGCATTGAAGCTGTATATCAGTGCGATTTTTTTCATGAAAAGTCAGTGTGTGATGCATTATTTCTAACCTGAATAATTCATAAATCCAAAATTCGGATAAAAAGCTATACTATTTCCAGGACGAATACAAAAAATTAGGCAAGCTGGGATAATTTGTAAGATATTGATGCAGTTTTTGTTTTGACAAAATTCATTGTTCAGG
>JAPLDP010000080.1 GCA_026391695.1 Bacteroidota bacterium | reverse complement strand
AGGTCGGGGCAGAAAATGAAAAATTTTTCAATAAAATGAAAAATTTTTCGTAAAGTGTTAATAATCAATGAGAATAATTTTGAAAAAATTTCAAAATTTTTAGAAATGATAATCGAGTAGGAAGTGAGGGATTAATTCCCTCACTGTCCTCTCACACCACCGTACGTGCCGTTCGGCATACGGCGGTTCGTAAAGATAAAGAATTATAGTAAATCTCGGAAAGACCGGAAAGACCAAGTTTGCGAAAGTGTTCGTTGGTTAGCGAACGAGATAGAATAGGGCTATTGGCTGTGTGCCAGTAGCCTTTCCTCGTATTTGCAAACTCCCATGCCTTGGAAACAGGGATGCCTAATCGGACAAGATTCTCTTTTCTTGTACCGATTTTCTTCCATTGCTTCCAATAGCACATGCGTAGCCTGCGCCGCAACCATTCATCTGTCATTTGGCAATGTGTACCCATGTCGGCTAGCCTGTAATAGTTGACCCATCCTCGTATCATCTGGTTGAGTTTATCTATCCTGGCTCCCATACTGATACCCTTGCTCCTTCCAGTTAGCTCTTTTAGTTTGGCTTTCATCCTGCTGAGTGGTTTGGCATGTACTCTCATTCGTGCCATCCCCCTTCGATAGTAAAAGCTAAAACCTAAGAACTTCCTTCTTGTCGGGTAGTCCACAGCGCTTTTCTCCCGGTTGACTTTCAGTTTCAGTCGCTTTTCAATAAACTGGCTTACGCTGTCCATCACCCGGTTGCCTGCCTTCTTGCTTTTAACGTATATATTACAGTCATCAGCATAGCGACAGAACCGGTGGCCGCGCCTTTCCAGTTCCTTGTCCAACTCATGAAGCATCACATTGGACAGCAGGGGACTTAATGGCCCACCTTGGGGTGTTCCCTCTTCGGTAGGACTTACCAGCCCGCCCAGCATTACTCCCGCTTCGAGGTATGCCCGGATGAGTTTCAATACCCGCTTATCCTTTATCCTTTTGGCAAGCAGATACATCAGCTTATCATGGTTAACCCTGTCGAAGAACTTTTCCAAATCCAAATCTACTACTACCCTATTCCCTTCGGTAATGTACTTTTGTGCCTGTTCTATGGCCTGATGTGCATTGCGCCCGGGTCGGAAACCGTAACTGTAATCGGAAAATTCTTTCTCAAAAATCGAAGATAATACCTGGGCTATCCCCTGTTGTATCATCCGGTCTACTACTGTTGGGATACCCAACAGCCTTATTCCACCATCCGGCTTGGGTATTTCTACCCTGCGTACCGGTTGCGGTCGGTACTTCCCTTCCAGTATGGATTGCTTGAGGCTTTCTCCATGTTCTTTAAGGTATGGTAGAAGTTCATCCACTTGCATACCATCTATCCCATGGCTGCCGCCGTTCTTCTTTACCCGCTTGTACGCTTGGTTCAGGTTGTCCCTGCCCAGAACTTTTTCAAGCAATCTACCGGTGTTTACTTTATTCCCGTCTTCGCCTTCTGTTGACGCTGGGGCAATGCTCCGCTCTCCCACCTTACCTCGGAGTTCCACTCCTTCTTCCGGTGGGTAGTGCCGATGGTTATCGGCATTGGCTGCTTTCCTTACTTTGCTCACAAGTCATTCAGTGTTTAAAGACATCTTTACGTTCTGCCCTTCTCCCGCACCTGAGGGATACTATGGCTTCTGCTGACTCCTGGTCATTCAGCTATACATCCCTGCATAGGTTGTCGGTTCTGATAAACTTCGCCAACGTACTGACCAGGTCTCCCCGGGTAAGAACGATAACTCTCATCCCATATACCTGCTGCATTTACTCCAAGGGGTTCGGGCAGTATTGGACTTCGCTTTGTCATGCAAGCTCGTCCGCCCCTCATAAGCCTTTCTATGCAATTCTTGTTCATCAGGCCGGAACTTTGCCGCCGGCTTCCTTCAGATTCCTCCTCACGAAGGACACCCTTGCCTTAAGCTAACACTTCCCACTGCCAAGTGTGTTCGGGTCTTGCACCCTATAGCTATCGCCCATGCCGGGCGCACATAAAAAAAGAGTACCCTTTAGAGAGTACTCTTTTCAAATGGAAGTGGTAACCGGATTTTTCAGGCCTGGTTTGAGGTTGCCGTTTTAGCTGCAACCAAAGCCTCCAGTTCTTTATCAATCAGGAAAATGCCACTTTTTTCCGCTCCGGCAAGATTCATTTTATCAAGGACAGTATGTACGAGTTTTTCCTCCTCAATCTGTTCGGTAATATACCATTGCAGGAACTGGCCTGTTGTATAATCTCTTTCCTCAGTGGCGAGCTCAAATAGTTTATTTATCTGTGCCGTCACAAATTCTTCGTGTTTAAGGCTTTTCTGAAATACATCGAGCGGCGAGTCGTATTTACTGACCGGATGAGCCAAATCACTTAATAGGGCATGCCCACCACGGTCATTGACAAAATGAATGAGTTTGGTCATATGCATCCGCTCCTCATCAGAGTGGATATAAAGAAAATGAGCTGCTCCCGGATAACCATTTGATTCGCACCAGGAAGCCATTGACATGTAAATTCGTGAGGAGTCTTCCTCAATCTTTATCTGCTCAATAAGGGCTTTTTCAACTTTTTTTGAAATCATAGCTGTTTGTTTTAATGTTCGTTTATAGATAAACATCTAAAATACATAAAAGTTTAATTCATTCGAAGCGACTTATCCTTTAAGTGCCTCAGCGCCGGTGATAATCTCAAGAAGTTCCTTGGTAATTGCGGCCTGCCGGGCTTTATTGTATGAAAGACGCAACTCCTTAAGTATTTCGGTGGCGTTGTCGGTAGCCTGATGCATGGCTGTCATCCTGGCTCCCTGTTCTGAGGCAAATGAATCCAGAATGGCCTTATAGAATTGAATTTTAAGTGATTTGGGAATTATTTCCGTAACTGTCTGTTCCCTTGAAGGTTCAAAGATATAATCATTAACCGGAATATTACCTCCATCTTTTTGATGTCCGATGGTTTCTACAGGAAGGAATTGTTCAATAACCAGTTTTTGAACAGAAGCGTTTTTGAATTGATTGTAAATAATGTCGATCCGGTCATATTTACCAGCTGTATAGTCGTTCATCAGCAAACGGGTAATTTTTGATACATTTTCAAAAGAAAGGTCATCAAAGACAGGATCAAAACTTTCAACGACCGGGTATTTATTTTTCCTGTAAAAGTCAGTGGCATATTTCCCGATGGTGATTATGTAAAGCTGCCCCTTCTGAAGGTAAGATTGATAATTTTTATGGATATGTTCATTGGTAGCCTTGATAACGTTGGAGTTGAATGCTCCGCAAAGGCCTCTGTTGGAGGTAACCGGAATCAGCAAGACATGTTCTATTTGCCTTTTATTGGAATACAGGCTATCACCGGTATTTTCGAGGCTGGAAGCAACATTTTGCAGGATCTCCTGCAGTTTTGAAGCATATGGCCGGAGCTGCAAAATAGCATTCTGAGCTTTTCTAAGCTTGGATGCGGCGACCATTTTCATGGCGCTGGTAATTTGCTGCGTCGATTTGACTGAAGCTATCCTATTTCGAACTTCCTTAAGATTGGCCATTTAATAAATTTTAAATCCTGTATTTCTCCCTCCTGTAATATTTAATAAGGACATCAGACAGATGAAGTGAACTTTGGTATGAGATCTTTAGCTTTCGATTCCATAATCTTCACATCCTCATCAATTAATTTACCCTCTTTAAGGTTATTAAGTACATTTCTATGATGAAGTTTCATTTCATGTAAATATTCTATTTCAAAGTTCTTAATTCTATGGACCGGTATTTTTTGAAGGAGGCCCCTTGTGCCGCAGAAAATGATGGCAATTTGTTCATCAACCGGCATCGGGACATACTGATCCTGTTTAAGGATTTCCACATTCCGCGATCCTTTATCCAATACAGCCTTTGTGGCAACATCCAGGTCGGAGCCAAATTTAGCAAAAGCTTCAAGTTCACGGTATTGAGCTTGGTCAAGTTTGAGGGTGCCGGCGACTTTCTTCATAGACTTGATCTGAGCGTTTCCTCCGACTCTTGAGACGGATATGCCGACATTAATTGCAGGTCTTATCCCGGAGTTGAACAGGTTTGTTTCAAGGAATATCTGTCCGTCGGTGATAGAGATCACATTCGTAGGAATATAAGCAGACACGTCGCCGGCTTGTGTTTCAATGATGGGGAGGGCTGTCAGCGAACCACCGCCTTTGACAAGAGGACGTATACTTTCAGGCAGGTCATTCATTTTTCGTGCAATTTCGTCGGATGAAATAATTCTTGCTGCTCTTTCAAGCAATCTGGAATGCAGATAAAAGACATCGCCCGGATAGGCCTCACGTCCTGGTGGACGACGAAGCAATAAAGACACTTCCCTGTAGGCGACAGCCTGTTTTGAAAGATCATCATAAATGACAAGTGCCGGTCTACCTGTGTCCCTGAAATATTCACCAATTGCAGCACCGGCAAAAGGAGCATAAAACTGCATGGCAGCAGGGTCGGAAGCTGTAGCCATGATCACAACCGTATATGGCATGGCACCTTTTTCTTCAAAGGTTTTCACAATATTGGCCACTGACGACCCTTTTTGGCCAACAGCAACATAAATGCAATATACCGGTTTCCCTTTTTCATAATTTTCGCGCTGGTTGATAATGGTATCAATGGCAATGGCAGTTTTCCCGGTCGAGCGGTCGCCGATAATCAATTCACGTTGCCCCCGTCCGATAGGGATCATGGCATCAATAGGTTTTATACCTGTTTGCAAGGGTTCATTAACAGGTTGACGGAAAATGACACCCGGAGCTTTACGTTCAAGTGGCACTTCATAGCGTGTGCCCACCATCTCGCCCTTTCCATCAATCGGTTCTCCCAATGTGTTGATCACCCGTCCCAGCAGACATTCACCGGCCTTAATGGAAGCAATTCTACGTGTACGTTTAACTGTATCCCCTTCGTTAATATCCTGTGATTCGCCCAGTAAGACGATGCCCACATTATCTTCTTCCAGATTCAGTACAATGCCCTTGAGGCCATTTTTATCAAATTCGACCAGTTCGCCTGACTGCGCATTGCTCAAGCCATATATTCGGGCTATGCCATCACCAACTTCAAGAACGGTACCAACTTCTTCAAGTTCTGCGGCATCCTTGAAACCGGCAAGTTGTTGACGTAAAATCGCAGAGACTTCTGCGGGTTTAATTTGAGCCATTTTATTCGGAATTTATAATTTTATTTATCAGAATCCTTTAATATAAATATTACTTTCAAATTCCCTTTGTAGTTTCTTGATGCCGGTTATGATACTGGCATCATATTGTTTTCCATCGAGTTCAAGGACAAATCCACCGATAAGTCCGGCATCCACCTCTTCGTTAAGCTCAATTTGTGAGAAGGTATATTTCGATAATACCTGTAAGATTTTTTTTCTCATCTGATCATCGATAGCCACAGGTGTCACCAGCCGCACTTTCTTGATCTTTTTAAAATCCTTATATAAATCCACAAAATGTTCAGCAATTTCCCTGAGAAATGCCTCTCTTCTCTTTCGGATAATAATTTGTAAATAATTCAGGGATGCCTGATGAAACTGTTTGCCGAAAATCTGGTTTATAATAGCAATCTTTTTATGAAATTTCACAATAGGGCTTTTCAGGAGAAGGACAAAGTCACGGTTCGATTTACACACGTCCACAAGGGAGTCCATATCTGATTTGATTTTTTCAAGGACATCTGTTTCAACAGCAAAATCGAACAGTGCTTTGGCATATCGGTGTGCTATGATAGACTCTTTCATATCAGGGGCGGTTGATCATCAGATAAATCAGTTGAACTTAACTTCATCCATAAGCTTATCCAGTAATTCCTTTTGTTTCCCTGGTTTAGTAAGTTCTTCCCTGATCAATCTTTCTGCAATTTGGATAGATAACTGTGCCAATTGATTTTTCAGATCGGTTATGGCAGCCATTTTTTCATAATGAATACTTTCCTTTGCATTTTCGACAATCCGGCTGGCTTCTTCATGGGCTTTTTGCCTGGCCTCTTCGATGATTGTTTCTTTAAGAATACGGGCATCTCTCAGGATGTGATCCCTTTCCTCTTTTGCCTGTTTAATCAATTCCTCATGCCGCGACTTCAGTTGTTTCATTTCCTCACGTGTTTTGTCAGCTTCATGGATTGCCTCATCAATACGTTGTTCCCTGGCTTTAATGGCTTTCATGACAGGTCTCCAGGCATACTTTGTCAGAATAAAAAGGAGGATAGAAAATGACAAGGTCATCCAGAAAATAAGACCTATGCCGGGTGTGACAAGTTCCATAGTGTGATTGTTAGAATTAGTGAATAACCTCATCCCGACCCTCCCTATAAGGAGAGGGTCGGGATGGAGGCAAAAATTTATCTTCTGTTAAAAGAAGACCACCAGAAGGCATACCACAATTGCAAAGAAAGCAACCCCTTCAATCAAGGCGGCTGCGACAATCATGTTGGACCGGATATCGCCCACGGCTTCCGGTTGACGAGCAATGGATTCCAGGGCGCCCCGGCCAATCTGACCGATACCGATACCAGCACCTATTGCTGCGATGCCTGCTCCGATACCTGCTCCCATTTTTGCCAATGGCGCCAGGTCGGCTGCTGCCTGAAGTAAAACTGTTAATAGTGCCATAAATATAAAGTATTGATTAGTTATTAGTTGATGAACTGTCTATGTTAATATTTCTGACTTTCTATATGATTCAAATTACTGATGTTCTTCGGTAGCCATTCCAAAATAAAGTGCCGACAAAAGTGTAAAAACATAAGCCTGGATAAATGCCACCAGCAGTTCGAGTAATCCCATGAAAACAGCAAATAAAACGGATACGATAGATACCGTATAACCCAAAGCCAGGTGCATATTACCGAAAATAAATATCAGGCTGATGAATCCCAAAATAATGATATGACCGGCAGTGATATTGGCAAAGAGTCGAACCATCAGGATAAATGGTTTGGTAAATAAGCTCATTAATTCAACAACCGGCATTAGGGGAATGGGTACCTTAAGCCACCAGGGCACACCGGGCGTATTAATGATATGCAGCCAATAATTTTTATTTCCACTGAAAGATGTAATAAAAAATGTAAAAAGGGCCATCACCATGGTCACTGCAATATTCCCCGTCAGATTGGCTCCACCCGGGAAAAATGGGATAATACCCAATACATTGTTGAAGAAAATGAAGAAGAATAGTGTCAGCAGATAGGGCAGATATTTTTCGTACTTCTTTTCTCCTATGGATGAAATAGCCAGTTCACGGACAAACAGGATAACCGGTTCAATAAGGGATTGAAAGCCCCGTGGTGCTTTACCCTGACGTTTTTTATACGATCCTGCTACCGAAATAAAAATGATGCAAAGCGCCACGATACTGATAAACAGGGAGACCACGTTTTTTGAAATTGAAAAATCCAGAGGTAAGGATCTCCCAGAATCGGTTTCCATGCCGTTCTCTTTTACGCAAACAATTTTCCCTTTGTTTTTCCCTTCCGTCTCCAGTTTGAATCCTTTATATGAGGCATGCCCATGATGAAACCTGCTCGACATGAACGCATATATTTTCCCCTCATGCACCAGAATCACCGGGAGCGGAATAGATATCTGTCTATCTTTAAATGCCATAATATGCCATTCATGTGCGTCAAGGATATGTTCAATGATCATCTCTCCGGTATTGCCTTTTTCCTGTTTTGTTGCCTCTTCGTTAATCTTTGATGGCCCGGGAGATGCAATGACTTGTTCAGTTGTTCCGGAAACTGAAGTATTGTATGATGATATGAGAAACAGAAGAGTAATAAATATGCTATGAATGAACCAGATTCCCGGCAGTCGGTCTTTCCCTCTCATCAGGTATTCCTTTAATTTTCAGGATACGAACAAATATTGTAAAATTTTTTGCAAATTTACAACAATTGGGATTATTTCAAATTTTAAGATAGATTATACCACAACTTTTACAAATGACTTACACACTTTTTTCGGATGAATATTTCATGAATGAAGCCCTGAAAGAGGCGAGGAAAGCTTTCGATGAAGATGAGGTTCCGGTCGGAGCAATCATTGTGAGCAATAATGTCATTATTGCCCGGGCTCATAATATGACAGAGCGATTAAACGATGTGACGGCTCATGCCGAAATGCAGGCCTTCGGTGCAGCTTCAAATTACCTTGGTGCAAAATATCTGACTGATTGTGTTCTCTATGTCACGATTGAGCCATGTGCTATGTGCGCGGCAGCAGCATCCTGGACACAGATAGAGAGGATTGTTTACGGTGCCGATGATGAAAAAAAAGGGTTTTTATTGATCAGGCAAAACCTTTTACATCCAAAAACACTTATCAGTCATGGTGTTCTTCAAACAGAATGCGCAGGGCTGATGACTGAGTTCTTCCGATCGAAAAGGGCTCACTAACGGGTCAGGATGCCCAATATCACAGCTAAAAGAAAAAGAATCAGAATAATGACAATAATCCTGATGAAATGGTTCCGGGTGCTTTTGTAAATATCTAAGACCGCCGTATTGAGATAAAATTTATCCGTTTCACAAGGAATAATGATCTGTCGTTTGATCATTTTATCGACATGTGCAGTTTGGCTCAGTTTAAGATGGTCAAGTGTCACGGCGTGTTCTTTATTAACAGCACCGGCATTTTGAAAGGCGCAGATGATTTTCTTTGAGTTATTGCAGAATAGCATAATCAATATTCGTTGTTATTTTATAAATGACAAAACAAATCTTTGATGGTAAATGATTCATTATTCAAAGATATGTCATCCCCACAATATTACTGAAAATTTAATATCTTCGTCGGGATTTCAAGTGATAATATTCGATTAAAATCGCCGAAATCGAAGATTTGAAGCATACGGAATATGAAAGTTGCAGCGATCATTATCAGCAGTTTAAAGAATCATCTGGACCAGATGAAGGAAGTGGCCGGATATATGTGGGAGAAAGGATGGGCTGAGGCGACTGCAGGGAATATGTCAATTGATGTGACGGAGAAGTTGATGGCAACAGGCTCAACCTCTGAGATCAAAGAAATTTTTGCGAGCCGGCCATTTTTGAATATATCATTCCCAGGATTAGCAAATCATTTCATACTGGTAACTTTTGCCGGTGCGCGGATGAGGGATCTGGCAAAAGACCCATTATCCTGTGTCGGCCTGATTAAGATTAATGCAGCAGGTGATGCCTGTCAGGCAGGTTATTTCAGGGAACTGCTTACCGATGTAAAACCTACCTCAGAACTGATGACCCATCTGGCAATACATAATTTCCTGGCTAATAATAGTTTTACGGAAAAGTCTATTCTCCACGGTCATATTCATGAACTTGTCGCCCTTTCTCATATTAAAGAATACAAGACTGAGAAAAAAATAAACGAATTGCTCTGGAGTATGCATCCTGAAATGTCGCTTTTTCTTCCGGAGGGTATTGGCTATATTTCATATATGAAGCCAGGCACAGATAAAATTGCTCAGGAAACGGTAAAAAAAATAAAGAAACATCCGGTTATTCTTTGGGAGAAACATGGCTGCCTGTCGATTGGTGTCAGTTTAAACGAGGCTTTCGACAGGATTGATATTGCAGCTAAGGCTGCCAGGCAGTTCTTTTATTCCAGGAATGCGGGATATATTCCACAAGGTTTGACCTCCCGGCAATTTTCAGAACTTAAAAAAGAGTCTTTGAAAAGAGATCAGTAAATGAGTAACGACATTTGAATAAATTGTTCACTATGAAAAGGATGACTGTCATTATTTCCCTCTTTTTGATGGGATGGATACGGCTATCAGCCGGTCCTGTTCAGGATTTGATAAAAAATTCCGGGGGGCCGGAGGATTATCCCCATGATAAGCTACTGATTCTTTTCGACAGTATACATGTAAGAGTGATGGAAACAGGGTTGAGCTATATCAATACGCATAGGTTATATAAAATTCTGACTGCCAAGGGCGCAAAAGAATTGAGTGTCATCAAGTACGATTATGATCCGCTTTCAGCTTTCGCTGAGATTAAAAAGGTGGTAATTTACAGGGCATCTGGTTTAATTGAAGAGGTTGACCTAAGCAAGACGGTTGATTATCCGGCACCTGCCAGAGCCATCTATTGGGGGGCAAGAGAAAAGATGATTGGTATTGGAAGGCTTGAACCAGGAGATGCAGTTGAAGTCTATCTCTTTAAAAAGGGATTTACATATGCTTTGCTTGCAGGGGAAGAAGATGATGAAAGATATATTCCTCCCATGCGTGGACATTTTTATGATATTGTCGAATTCTGGAGTGCCAGTCCGGTTCTTTTAAAGTCATACCAGGTCGATATTCCAAAGGATAAACCTTTGCAATATGAAGTATATAATGGTGAAGTGCAGTCTTCCCAGGTATTTTCAGGCGACAGGACTATTTATTCTTTTACAAAAAGAGACATCAGGCCTCTTGACTATGAACAGGGTATGCTTGCCTGGTCGGATGTTGCTACCAAGTTACTTCTTTCAACAAGTCCTGACTGGAAGGCAAAATCTTTATGGTTTTATAATGTCAATGAAGAATATGGCAGTTTTGAATCCACGCCTGAAATAAAGGCTAAAATTGACAAACTGCTGGTCAATGCGAAAGACGAGATGGATTCCATTTCCATTTTAACCCACTGGGTAGCTGATGAGATCAGGTATTCAGGCATTTCGATGGGTAAAGGCGAAGGATATACGCTACATAAAGGAAGTATGGATTTCACTGACCGTTGCGGTGTATGCAAGGATAAAGCCGGCATGCTCATCACCATGCTGCGTGCTGCAGGTTTTGAATCCTATCCGGCTATGACTATGGCCGGATCGCGCATTGATTATATCCCTGCTGACCAGTTCAATCATTGCGTTACTATTCTCAAACTGGCGGATAATAAATACAAATTACTGGATCCGACATGGGTTCCTTTCATCCGTGAATTATGGTCAAGCGCTGAACAACAACAGAATTATCTTATGGGATTGCCTGAAGGGGCCGACCTTGCTGTGACGCCACTATCTCCTCCCGAGAATCACTATTTCAGGATGACATGCTCTTCCGAAATACTGACAAATGGAACGTTAAAAGGGACACTGACAGTGACTGCCGAAGGGCAATCGGATGCGGCTATACGTGGATTATTTACACGGTCATCTCCGTCGGAATGGAAAAAACTGGTTGAAAACGATCTGCTGGCCGTAGCACCTCTGGCTCAGATTTCGGCTATAGATTTTGGGAATCCTTATGATTACATTTCCAATCCCATTCAGATCAAAGTCACTTTCAAGATCCCCGAATATGCTTTTATAACAAATAAAGAACTCATTTTTACTCCTATTGTAGCTTTGCATCCATTCAAAAGAGGCATGTCGCACCTGAATTTCAGTACTGGTCCGGAAAACAGGAAATATCCCTTCAGGGACAGGTGCTCAAGGCTTGTAGAGTTGAAAGAAACCATCATTTTGCCTGCCGGTTTTACAGTACTTTATGCTCCATCCATACAACAGTCTGATGGATCAGGGGCATCATACGAAATCGGAATAAAACAGTCGGGCCGGACCATTGAATTCCATGAACGAGTGACCCTGAAAAAACGGGTATATGATGCCTCAGACTGGCCATCGTTCAGGGCAGCAGTCATGGAACAAAACCAGATCGCCCAGGAACCGGTGATATTAATAAAGAAATAGGCACTTATAAATAATTCATTTCTAATACCATAATGACCATGAGACCATATATAACGACTCTCATATTAACCGCCCTTCTCACTCAATTTATTCCTTGCCTGTCACAAGAAAGAACATCTGATGCGGTTTACCTGTCATTGATAAAGGAATACCAGTTATATGCAGACGGAAGTATGGATTACCGCCAATATAAAAAACTGAAACTCCTAACCTATAATGCTATCCACCGCTCTTATGGCGAGACATTTATAGTTTATAATCCTGCGTTTCAGAAGCTCAAAATAAATGATGCATATACCATTATGGCTGACAGCAAGAAGATTGTCACTCCTGAAAATGCTTTTAATGAAGTTTTGCCCGGATTTGCCGCCAATGCGCCATTTTACAATGGTCTCAGGGAAATGGTCGTCACACACACCGGTCTTGAACTGGGGGCTGTTATCCATCTCGATCATACCATTACTTCTGATGCAGGCTTTTGTCCTTACCTGATGGGCAACGAGGTTCTGACAACTTCTTCACCTATTGATAATTTAACTTTTATCATCCGGGTACCGAGAAATGTTGAATTAAAGTATAAAGTATTTAATATCAGCGCTGTGCCTGTTGTTACTGAAAAAGACGAGATGAAAGTCTACACCTGGACTTTTAAAAGTTTACAGGCACAGACTGGCGACGTACGACAGCCGGATAGCCAAGAGAACCAGCCTCGTATCGTGTTCAGCACAGCTCCATCGATGCAACACGCCATTGATTACCTGGTGAGCCAGGAGGCGTTCAAATACAAGCCCGACAGCAAAATGGAAGAGTTTGTTGCGATGATCAGGAAAGAGGGAAAAAGTGAGATAGAAACCCTCCTCAGGTTACAGGATATTGTGGTGAATGATTTGACCACCAATAGTATCCCTGCTGCTTATATTGGTTTCAGGGCCAGGCCAGCGACAGATACCTGGAATAGCAATGGCGGCACCGAGCTGGAAAAAGTCATCCTCCTGAGGGCGTTATTACTAAAAGCCGGTATCAATACATTCCCTGTGGCTGTAATCCCAGCCTCCTTATATAATAAAGAAATTGGTAGTTTGCCGCAAATCGAGCATTTCATACTTCAGGTCAACCCCAGAGAGCAAAGCCAGCTTTATTTATCTCCAGTACAGCTTGATGAGTGCAGCCTTTCATACGATCTGACCGACAAAATCCTTCTGCTAATTGATCCGAATATCGAGAGTTTAAAAACATTTTCGGTTAATGAAGAAAAAAACAGGATGGTTTCCGATTGGAGAATCACGATAAATCCTGATAACAGACTAACTGGTGAAGTTTCCCTGGAACTCTTTGGAACCTGCAATCCATATCTTGCACTTAAAAGGGATATCAATACTTCCAAACAGTTCCTGAATCCTGATTTCTCCTTAGAAGATATAAAAGTCTTTAAATGTGAAGGAATATCAGCGCTAAAATCGGAATTTAAGTACACCCTGGAAAAGGTAAATCCATTTTCCACAAAGGCGAATTATCTTTTCTGGAACCTACCCGCAGCAAATAAGGGTATTAAAAGCTGGGATATCAATTACATGAATGAAAGCCGGGAAGTACCTGTTGAATTACCATATTCTATTGAAGAAAACGATCATTATGTGATTTACCTGCCCAGTGATTATACTCTTGCCACACCCGACACCAGGCTGACTATAATGAACAGCGCAGGGCAAGTGAAAATTGAGATTAAAGAGAACGGGCAAATCATCGATATTACAAGATCCATAATTATCACAGAAAAGACATTTTATCCTGCCCAATATAAAGATCTTCGCTTACTCATCAATAGCTGGAACAATAAAAATTACACCAGGATGATTTTTAAAAATAATCTTTAGTATTGATTATCATTAGGTTATATTTGATAAAGTTATTAACAATTGTTAATAACCTCTGTGTATATTTTGTTCACTTAAAAAACATCAAACACTTGTAATCACCTGGTACGGTGTTGTAATTTTAACACATCAAGTGAGAGATAAAAGGTTAGCTTGACGAGCCTGGGATTTCAAATACTCTGCTTGAAAGAGTGGAGTTACGAGAAATCCGGACTTGCCGCCGTTAGGTTCGAGAGGGCAGAACGGTGGTGGTCAGCCCAAAAATCAGGTGTTTAGGCAGGCCAGTTTGAAAAAGCGGCAAAGCTTATTAAGACCTACGTGGTGAAAATTCTAACGAATTGACTTCCTATGTATGTCAGCTTGAAGGGACCGGGGGTTGGAATCAATTGCTCTACGGAGTTAAAAGTGACCGATCCCAGACCGCTAAGTTGCAAATCCCGAGGGAGCAATCCCCAGGGAGATGGAACTTAGAAGTGTGCTCGAAAAGTCAGGGATATGGAAAGATATACCCGCAAGGGTATATCAGACTGTATCCAGACTCAATAAAGCTGGATTCTTTGTAACCCGGCCGAGGTGGGTCAGCCACAATAACTGTAGCTTGGCGCATGCTCAGAACCACGGTTCTCAGCGTGTGAGATGGGGAATTTTTCCAAAAGAAAGGTTCCCCATCTTGTTTTATTGACAGACCATAGTTAGACAGATATTTGAAACCAAAGAGACAACCCATTTGAAATCAGTTACATTATCATCCTTTATATGACAGATAGATCACTTCTTCCTTTTGAGGGCTATATTTTGGAAGAAATAGTTAATTTAGCCTAATCCTGATCTGACAGAAATATGCGTTTCATCGGCGATCTTCATATCCATTCCCATTTCTCCATTGCCACTAGCCAGGAGCTTAATCCGGAGCATCTGGATTACTGGGCGGGGATAAAAGGCATCGAGGTAGTGGGCTCCGGAGATTTTACACATCCTGGATGGCTGCAGGAACTAAAAGAAAAACTGGAACCTGCCGAAGAGGGCCTTTTCAGGATTAAAAAAGCGTACCGTAAACAGAGTCCTGCTTTACCAGGTCATGATATGAAGAGCCCGACGAGATTCATCCTCTCATCAGAGATCAGCAATATTTATAAAAAAAACAATAAAGTAAAAAAGATCCACAACATCATTTTTGCTCCTGACCTGGAGTCAGTTGAAAGGCTTCAACGGGAGTTGAAACGAATGGGCTTCAACATCACTTCGGATGGCAGGCCGATACTGGGGCTTGACTCACGCGACCTTCTTGAGATGGTTCTAAACTGCTCAGATAAGATGTTTCTTGTTCCGGCACACATCTGGACGCCATGGTTTTCGGTTCTGGGAGCACAGTCGGGATTTGATTCCATTGAGGAATGTTATGCGGACCTCGCATCGTATGTATATGCTGCTGAAACAGGACTTTCCAGCGATCCACCGATGAACTGGATGTGTAGCATCCTCGACAGATATACCCTGATCTCTAATTCCGATGCACACTCTCCCGACAAACTGGGAAGAAATGCCAACCTCTTCAACACAGAATTATCATATAATGGTATTATTGATGCCATAAAAACCGGTGATCCTGAAAAGCTTCATGGCACCATTGATTTCTTCCCGCAGGAAGGCAAGTACCATTATGCCGGGCATAGAAAGTGCGGAATCTGCTGGAATCCTTTGGAGACAGTCAAAAACAAGGGTATCTGCACCGTATGCGGGAAATCCGTGACTATGGGTGTCATGAACCGTGTGGTGGAATTATCAGACAGGAATGATATTCTTGAACGGAAAAACCGGTTGCCATTCTATTCTCTCATCCCATTACCTGAGATCCTTTCAGAAATTTATGGTGTAGGAACTGGAACCAAACAGGTAAAGAGTGTCTATTTCTCACTTATTCAGAAAGCCGGTTCTGAATTCAATATTCTGTTGAACATGTCAATAGAGGAGATCAAAAACCTGGGGCACGATATTCTTTCCGAGGCCATCAGGCGTATGAGAAACCGTGAAGTCATACTCAGTGAAGGATATGACGGCGAGTTTGGGCGAATCAAAGTTTTCGGGGAAGGAGAAGTCAAGCGTCTCGGATTGCCAAATGCCCTGTTCGAGAGCGATTCCATCACAGCGCCTGTCAGAAAGCCCATTCAATATTTGAGTTTCGATCTCTCAGAATATCAAACTCTAAAAGGAGAAAAAAATGATATAGTATCGGCTGACAATATTGCTGGTGAGCCTTACGTATCATTCCATCAAAATGAGCTTCTTTCGGTTTTAAATGACGAACAGAGGATGGCAGCGGGACATATGCTTGGGCCAGCACTGATCATTGCCGGACCTGGTACAGGCAAGACACGAGTCCTGGCATACAGGATAGCTCACCTGGTCAACACACACGATGTCAATCCCCGCCATATCCTGGCCGTCACCTTTACCAATAAGGCAGCAGAAGAGATGCGCGAAAGGGTTGTCACACTGATAGGTGAAGACAAAGCCCGGCAGGTTACTATTTCTACTTTTCATGCTCTTGGATATGCCATCCTGAAAGAGCATATTGAAAAGACCGGAAGAAAAAGATACTTCTCGATCATCGACGAGGATGAAAAAAAACAGCTACTACATCTTACTATCGCTGACAAAGGCAGGATTAACCTGGTTGCGGAATATATCAGCCGGGTGAAACAGGAACTTATCATTACCGGACAGGAAGACGAATCGGAACTGAAAAAGTCTTTCCAGAATTACGAGTCGGCCTTAAGACAACACAATCTGTTCGATCTGGATGATCTGATCTATGAAACATTTCATCTTCTCAATAGTGACCCGGCAATACTTTCGGGGTATAGAGAACGGTTCCGTTACCTGTTTATTGATGAATACCAGGATATCAATCATTCACAATACCAGCTTGTCAGGCTTTTAATGAATGCTGAGCAATCAAATCTCTGTGTCATTGGCGATCCAAATCAGGCCATATATGGATTCAGGGGTGCAGATGTGCGATTCATTAAGAATTTTGTCCAGGATTATCCCGCGACAAAAGTTTATAAACTTGTAAAAAGCTATCGTTGTTCGGATAATATTCTACAGGTGTCACACAATGTCATTCATCAGACAAATGAGGTCACTCCTGTATTATCGGGATTACAAAAGGGCGTCAGGGTCAATATCGTTGAAAATGCCTCAGATAAAAGTGAGGCAGAGTTTATCGCCCGTACTATCGAAAAAATGATGGGAGGATTACGGTTCTTTTCGATGGATAGCCAGATATCTACCGGCATTCAGGACAAGGATATCAAAAGCCTGTCAGATTTTGCCATACTGTGCCGTATTGGTAAGCAGATGAATGCCATTGAAAAAGCCTTCCATGATCACAGCATACCATACTGCACATTTCAGGAGATCCCTTTTTTCAAAACAGAGCCGGTCACAACAATCATTGATCTTCTGAGATTATCACAAAATCCAGATAATCTGCTGCTCATCATGAAACTAAAAAATAATCCGGCTATAAAGATGATTCATCCAAATGCTTTGCAGGAGCTTATCCATGGAAATTCCATAGTTGAATCAGTCGAGTTTCTTAGAGACTATTGTTTTAAAGATCAACTGAAGGAAAGTAAAGATGCAATCCGGCAGTTTCAGGAGATGATAATGAGATTTGGCGATGACATTGAAGGATTACTCAGGTTTATTCTGCTAGGAAATCCCATTGATACCTTTAATCCTGGTACAGAGCAGGTGAGACTGATGACGATCCATGCTGCCAAAGGTCTGGAATTCAAATGTGTCTTCATTGCCGGATGCGAAGACGGCCTTATCCCTTATTCTCTTTTCTCAGGTCATGAAGCCAATACAGAAGAAGAACGACGCCTGCTATATGTCGGCATGACCAGGGCAATGAAATACCTGTGGATCACTCATGCAAGAAAAAGGTTTCTCATGGGAAGGGAGTATCAACTTAGACGAAGTCCGTTCCTGGACCATATAGAAAAGGAGTTGCTTGAAATATCAAAGGCTGAAGTAAGGAAAGATGCAAGAAAAGAAGATCGGCAACTCGATTTGTTTTAGTTACAGGTTACAAGTTGCAGGTTACGGGTTAGAAGTTAATAATTATAACTTAAGGACTTAAATCAAGGATACTTGAAACTTGAGACCTGCAACCTTACTCTACTTGGTAATCACTCTTCCCAGCCGGAAATTAATCTCACCGCTTACCTCATTAAGGTTTTGAAGTTTATGCAATAAATAGACCGACTCTTCCTCATCATGGGCTTCTTTTATTTCCTTCTGAGTTTGCAGGATCAGTTTTTCGACTTTTTTAGCCTTAAATGCCAGCAATGAGGAGACGACCGTATGCCGCATCCGTTCTTTCTCTGATTTTATTGCAATCATTTTCTTTTCCCAGTGATCGCTCAGTTCATAAGGTGTGGTGATGAGATCAATTGACAGTTTGGAAATATTCGGATCAGGGTGGAAGGTAAAAAATTTTTCCCCGGGAATGCCTTTACTTTCCATTTCTAGAACGTACTGATCAAAAATATACTGGTAAAAAGGATTGTGGAAGCTGATTTCATCGGCGATCAGGTCATGAATGATGAATTCTGCGACAGTTATCACTTCGTCTTCACGGTCAGGGAGTCCTTCAGGTGGAATTTCCTTCCAGCCATATAGTAGCAAAAGCCGGATGATATCTCTCTCCTGGTACTCGATCGTATCGGAGTCAACAGTCTCCTGCCTTTCAGAAGTGAACTCCGTAGCTTCAGGGATTACCTCCCTTTCAGTGGCATTTAACTTTTTATTGAAATTATATCGCAGGATTTTATTCAGCTCATTGAAAAGGGTTTGCTCGGATACATCCATCACCGCTGAGCATTCTTTAATGTAAACCGAACGGAATATTCCATCAGGGATTTTGGCAATGGAGCTGACAATATCTTTTATAAGGGTTGCCTTTTTGATTGGATCACCGGAAGCATCGTTAATAAGGAGCTTAGTTTTAAAAATGATGAAATCGTATGTGTTATCATTAACGAACTTTTCCACTTCTGCGATACGGTTTTTCCTGACGAAGGAGTCAGGATCTTCGCCGTCGGGGAGCAGGACAACCTTGACATTCAGGCCTTGTTCGAGGATCATATCTATTCCGCGGAACGAGGCTTTAATGCCTGCCGGGTCGCCGTCATAAATAATAGTGATATTGCGCGTGTACCGTTTGATCAGTTTGATCTGGTCTTCGGTGAGAGATGTGCCGGATGAAGCCACAACATTCTCCATACCAGCCTGATGCATGGATATAACATCGGTATACCCTTCGACGAGGCAACAGACATCCTTAGAGATGATAGCATTTTTTGCAAAGAAAATTCCGTATAAAATTTTGCTTTTATTATAGATCTCCGACTCAGGAGAGTTGACATACTTTGGCTTGTTGGGATCAGCGGTCATGATTCTGCCGCCAAAGCCTGTGATGCGACCCGTAGGGCTGTGGATGGGAAAGATGACCCTGCCACGGAAACGGTCGTATGTTTTGCCATCATCTGTGGAAATCGTAAGTCCGGTTTTTACAAGATACTCAAGCTTATAACCATTATCAATGGCATGTTGTGTGAAAACATCCCACTTATCGGGATTATAACCAAGCTGGAATTTAGTGATGGTATCTTCGCGAAATCCTCTTTCTTTCAGATATGACAGGCCAACAGCCTTTCCCTCTTCCGACAGCAGCAGTTTGTCAGAGAAATACTTCTGAGCGAAAGCGGTAATATGAAAAAGGCTCTCCTGTTCGTTTTGTGCCTGCTGGCTCTCCGGTGTCTGCTCCTCTTCCTCGACTTGAATATGGTATTTACTAGCAAGGTATTTAAGTGCTTCAGGATATGAATAATGTTCATGTTCCATGATGAAATTCACCGCATTACCGGCTTTGCCACATCCGAAGCACTTGTATATGCCTTTGGTAGCCGAGACATTGAACGACGGTGTACGTTCATTATGGAAAGGACAGAGACCGACAAAGTTAGAACCCCTTTTCCGGAGGGATACGAAATCGCCTATGACCTCTTCAATGCGCGTGGTGTCAAGAATTTCCTGTATCGTACCGGGTTTTATCATCAGTGAACAAGGATCAAGGATCAAAAACAGGATAAAGATAAACAGAATTCGATTTCGATCTAAAGTTATCAAAGTATATCTGACGTCCTAAAAGAACAACCACCGAGGAATACAGAGTAAAAATCAGAGGATCACGGAGGAAAATATTAATTTTATCGGCAAAAGAATTTTCTATGGATAAAACACTCACCACACAGCAGGATCTGAATAAAGCAGAAACCGTCAAGTTCATCATGGATTTCATTCACAGGCTTGTCATGCATCATGCCATGTGGTATGTGCTGGTACAGGATGAAATAGGACAGGAAAAAACCAATAAAATCCTTCATGCTGTCCTCGACAGGAGTTATGAAATTCAACTTAACCGGCTTGCCAAAACTCTTGATTTCGAAGTGAAGGATGGCCTGCCAACGCCTCTGCTTAATCTTCCGGATGAAGTTCTCAAAGCCCTTAAAGAGACCATTGCCATAAACTGGCTGGCCAATGACGGAGTATGGTTTCAGGCAGTTGAGTTCACGGAAGGTATGGAAATAGCCAAGAAATGTAATGATGCCTGTTGGGGGCACTTTTCACCATTTGAAGCATGGTTGATAAAACAGTTTCTAAACCTGCCTGAAAATCCGGGACTTGAGGGATTGAAACAAGCCCTGCAGTTCAGGTTATATGCCACCATCAATAAGCAATCGATAACCGATGAAACAACGACAGGATTCATCTTCCGAATGAATGAATGCCGTGTTCAGTCGGCTCGCAAACGCAAAGGGCTTGATGATTACCCTTGCAAATCGGGCGGATTGATCGAATACACAACATTTGCTTCAGCCATCGATTCACGTATTAAAACGGAGTGTATCGGTTGCCCGCCGGATCGACACCCGGAAGAGTGGTATTGTGCATGGAGATTCTATATGGAATCATTTTAAAATGAAAAATTAAAATCGAAAATTTATTTTACGATCATAGCTTAAAAACTCACAATTTTCGATTTCAAATTTTCAATTTCAAATAAATAATATGCTTCCCCCATCAAACAGAGGGCCTTCGTAAAGCTCAATGATATCATAATCCCATTCATTTAGGAATTTCTCAATCCTACTGCCTTGCCTATAATATCGTAGGCTTCCAATGAGAAAGATTTTATCCTGATATACTCCGCATGTACCTCCGAAAAAACCGTGCTTAAATCCGGGCAGTAAGATACTTTCGGGTGATACGTGATGACTTTTTAATCTGTACTTTTCAAGAACATGATATATGCCCATGTCGGAGGTGATGAAATGATCATTTTTCAATGCCAGGAGGTTACAGCGACAATACCCCTGATTGACGTTAATTTTCGTTAAATCAGTGCATAAGTCTAATATAGATGCATCGGACAGATTTAGATTATGAATAAAGTAACGATCACTTGCCACAGCATTATAACAAGAGGTTTGGGGATAATCATTCCCTACAGGAGCAGTTCCGGATATCAGGGTCACGCCATACATCTTTAACTTTTCCAGAAAGTCGCCGGGTGTATTGAGTGCAAAGATTAACCGACTGGCAGCTATGAAAAAGAAAATATCCGGATGCCCGGATATGGCTTCATAGGTGATGCCGGTTGTAGCAAACTCCAGAACTTCTCCGTAATGGCTGAGCTTGTCTTTTGCGAGGCCTGGTATCTTTTTATCAACAATGATCAACATTATAGCATCTTCCTTTCAATAATGGATTAGTGATGAATTTTACCTGTTCAAACCGTTCCTGCAACATCTTTCTGTTTTTTCCGCCATAACCAATGGCAAAATTCAACTGAGCCGGGTTGACAACGATGATAATATTTTTTTTATCATCTTTATTTTCAATATTTTTTAGCTCTTCATTCCAAAGCCGCGACATGACCAACTCACGGAATGAAGGATGAAATGGTCCGGCGATCAGATCATTTCCACTGATCAATCCTTCGGAGGGGTGGAGCCCAATACGAAGGACAGTGACACCGGCCTTTTCGAATAACGGATAAATCACTCGGCACCAGTCAACAGCCACTTCAAGACTCAATGGCAGGTACAGCCCTTTCAGGTACAATTCGGCCAGTTTTGTATCGCGGATAACGAGTGTAGGATAAATTCGGGTACTTTCCGCTCCCAGTTCAACAATTTTCTCTGCGGTAAAAATTGCTAAAGGAAGGGTATCACCCGGAAGGCCAATCATCATTTGCAAGCCTAATGAAAAACCATGCTGCCGTATTTTCATGGATGCATTCACCGTATCCAAGGCTGAATGCCCTCTGCCAGCCATTGCCAGCACCCGGTCATCCATCGACTGGGCTCCCAGTTCAATGGTTTTTACATGATATTTGTTTAGCAGATTCAGTCTCCTGTCATCAATATAATCAGGACGAGTGGATACCCTGATGCTGCTTATCCGTTCATTGTCAATAAAGGCTTCCGCCACCTGGAGATAGTGTTCCTGCATCTCCGGATCAATACCTGTAAAACTTCCACCAAAAAAAGCTATTTCAATAATTCTATTGCCTTTAGGAATTGTAGAAAGAAATTGAAGAATTATTTTTTCAACCTCATAGGGAGAGGGAATTGACCTTTGGCCTGTAATTTTCGACTGATTACAGAATACACACCGATGAGGGCAGGAATGGTGGGGAATAAATATAGGAATGATATAATGCTTTGTACCCAGGGATTTCATTACCAGATGGCCGGAATAATAATGGCCTGAACAAATTTACAGCTTTTCCACACCAGAAAGACAAAAGGAGCGGTCAACACTCAGATAATTAATACAACGCATCCATTACATTTTTGTGATTTTTTTACCAGAAATGAGAAAATACAGAAATAACGCTTTTAAATCCATGATATATCCGGTATTTTTTTTAATTTTGCACACTTTTTAGATACACAGCCAAATTGACGCTGGATGAAAGGGAATTACAGAGAATACGGGGATCTGGACCTCACTGCCATTGGGAATGAGATCCGTAATTACTGGGAGGAGCATGACATCTTTAAAAAAAGCATGTCGACGCGAGAACAACATCTTCCATTTATTTTTTATGAAGGACCTCCCTCAGCCAATGGTATTCCAGGTATCCATCATGTTATGGCCAGAGCGATAAAGGATATATTCTGCCGATATAAAACGCTCAAGGGTTTTTATGTCAAACGCAAGGCCGGATGGGACACCCACGGTCTACCAATTGAAATTGAAGTGGAAAAAACCCTTGGCATCACAAAAGAGGATATCGGCAAAAAAATATCTGTTGAGGAATATAATAATGCCTGTCGCCGCGAAGTGATGAAATATAAGGATCTATGGGATGACCTTACAAGGAAAATCGGTTACTGGGTCGACCTGGATCATCCTTACATTACTTTCGAAAACAAATATATTGAAACAGTTTGGTATTTATTATCGAAGTTTTTTGAGAAGGGATTGTTATATAAGGGTTATTCTATTCAGCCCTATTCGCCGGCAGCCGGTACTGGTATCAGTAACCATGAACTGAATCAGCCTGGCACTTACCGCGACGTCAAAGATAATACGGTCACAGCCCAGTTCAAGGTCATCAGAAATGAAAAATCAGAATTCCTTTTCACTGAAATTCATGGTGATCTCTTCTTTCTGGCATGGACAACCACACCATGGACACTGCCTTCAAACACCGCACTGGCTGTTGGTGCAGATATTGACTATGCAGTCGTTAAGTCATTCAATCCTTACACCTTTTTACCTATTACGGTCATACTGGCTAAGGACCTGGTAAATAATTTTTTCCCTTCCAAGAATTCTGAATTTAAAATTCAGAATTATGTAGCAGGACAAAAGAACATCCCCTTCGAGGTTGTACGACACTGTAAAGGAAAGGAACTGAAGGGCATCCGTTATGAACAGCTTCTGCCATACGCCCAGCCTGAAGACGGTGATGCGTTCGTTGTCCTGACGGGTGATTTTGTCACTACTGTGGATGGCACTGGCATTGTTCATATTGCTCCCAGTTTTGGTGCTGATGACTTCAAGGCCGGAAAAGAAAATGGTGTGGGATCACTCACTCTGGTTGACAAGCAGGGCAGGTTCACCAACCAGATGGGCGAATTTGCCGGCAGGTATGTAAAAAATGAATATCTCCCGAATTATAATCCTGATAATCCGAATCAGGAGGATAGTGTTGATATTGATATCATCGTCAAGCTGAAAAAAGAGAATAAAGCGTTCAAGACAGAAAAATATGTTCATTCCTATCCACACTGTTGGAGGACTGACAAACCCATTCTGTATTATCCGCTGGATTCCTGGTTTATCAAGTCAACCGCTTTCCGCGATAAAATGGTTGAACATAATAACACCATCAACTGGAAGCCTAAAGCAACCGGTACGGGCCGCTTTGGCAACTGGCTTGAGAACCTCGTTGACTGGAACCTATCGCGCTCCAGGTACTGGGGTACGCCCCTGCCTATCTGGGTTACTGAAGATCGAAAAGAGATGATCTGCATCGGTTCTGTTGAGCAAATGAAAAGCGAAGTTGAGAAATCAATCCGAGCAGGATTAATGAACTCCAATCCTTTCCATGGCTTTATACCGGGTGATATGTCAGAAGACAATTATAATTCGTTTGACCTGCACAGGCCATATGTTGATCAAATCATCCTGGTGTCAGCATCTGGGAAGAAAATGCTCCGTGAACCTGACCTGATTGATGTATGGTTTGACTCAGGTGCGATGCCGTATGCCCAGTTTCACTATCCATTTGATCCTGTTTCAAAGCTGGAGGAGTACTTTCCAGCTGATTTCATCGCTGAAGGTGTCGACCAGACCAGAGGATGGTTCTTCACGCTGCATGCCATCGCTGTCATGTTGTTTAATTCGGTGTCATATAAAACCTGTGTCTCCAATGGTCTGGTGCTTGACAAGAATGGCAACAAGATGTCAAAACGCCTCGGCAATGCTGTTGACCCTTTTGAAACTGTTGAAAATTATGGTCCTGACACTCTGCGCTGGTATATGATTACCAATGCCCAGCCTTGGGATAACCTAAAGTTCGATATCGAAGGCATGAAAGAGGTGCAGAGAAAGTTCTTCGGCACACTTTTCAACACCTATGCTTTTTTTGCCCTTTATGCGAATATTGACGGATTTGATTATTCCCAGCCCGAAATACCGATGTTGCGCCGGCCTGAAATAGACCGGTGGATTATCTCGGAGCTTAACTCCCTTATTAAAAAAGTAGATGAATATTATGGTGATTATGAACCAACCAAAGCTGGAAGAGCTATTCAGGATTTTGTCATCGATTATCTGAGTAACTGGTATGTACGCCTCAGCCGGAGAAGGTTCTGGAAAGGTGAACTAACGGAAGATAAAATTGCCGCCTATCAAACGCTATACACATGCCTGGTCACTGTTGCACAACTCGCTTCACCCCTAGCTCCATTTATCACCGACAAATTGTTCATCGACCTTAATGAAGGTACCGCAAAGACTGATGCAGAATCGGTTCATCTGACCGATTTCCCTGTGGCTGATGAATCACTTATTGACACCAGCCTTGAAGAACGCATGGAACTTGCGCAGGAGGTATCTTCTATGGTGTTGTCGCTGAGAAAACGTATCAACATCCGTGTACGCCAACCTTTGAATAAGATCATGATTCCCGTGTTGACAGACCATCTCAGGGAAAACCTGAAAGCAGTTAAAAACCTTATATTATCGGAAGTTAATGTAAAAGAAATTGAATATCTGTCTGATATATCTGGCATCCTGGTGAAAAAAATAAAACCAAACTTCAAAACACTGGGTCCCAAGTATGGCCGATTGATGAAGCAAATTGCCGCAGCAGTAACTGGTTTCAGCCAGCAGGATATTTCCCGTGTGGAAGACCAGGGGCAAATTATCCTCGACATCGAAGGATCTCCGGTTGATATTTTACTTGAAGATGTTGAGATCATCACCGAAGATATCCCCGGGTGGGTATTACTTACACAGGGTAACCTAACCGTCGCCCTGGACATCATCATTACTGATCAGCTTAAACAGGAAGGCCTCTCCAGGGAACTTATCAACAGGATCCAGAATCTGCGAAAGGAAAAGGACTTTGAGGTTACTGACAAAATCCGCGTGAAAGTTGAAAAAAACAACGAGCTCGACAAATCTATACGAAATAATTATATTTATATTTGTTCAGAAACGTTGGCCGAATCACTGGACATCATCGACGAGATCCAAAGCGAGGATAAAAAATTAATAGATCTGACTAAGGATATCAGAACGTTTGTGTCCATTGAAAAGGCTAATTAAATTTTAATCACAATAATTCTTCACAGAATTATTTAAAAATCCATGAGCCATGAAAAAAGTTGAAGAAGAAATAACCAAGACCAGATACTCTGACGAAGAGCTTGAGGAATTCAAGGCCATTATACTGGAAAAGTTGGCTACAGCACGTGAAGACCTTGCCATGCTCACTGAGGCTTACACAAATATTGAGGAACATGGCATCAGCGATACATCTCCGACTTTCAAAGTCCTTGAAGAAGGATATCAGGTACTATCCAAAGAAGAGAACAGCCGGCTTGCAGCCCGACAGCAAAAGTTTATCAATGCCCTTGAGAATGCACTGATCCGTATTGAGAATAAGACATACGGCATTTGTAGGGCGACTGGAAAGCTCATATCCAAGGAAAGACTGAGAAGTGTTCCACATGCCACCCTTAGTATTGACGCTAAACTGACTCAGAATAAAAAATAAATAAATTCCCCCAAAGCATCTTGAAAAGGCCTCTGATCATCATTTTTCTAATCTTACTGTGCGATCAGTCCCTGAAGTTCTGGATAAAAACCCACATGTACCTCGGTCAGGAAATCCAGGTTTTCAGGGATTGGTTCATTATTCACTTCACTGAGAACAATGGCATGGCTTTCGGAATGGAATTTGCCGGGGAGTCGGGAAAGCTTTTCCTCACTTTCTTCCGCATCGTCGCTGCAGTCTTTATCGGATATTACCTGTATCGGTTAACCAGACAAAAAGCCCACCCAGGACTTATCCTTTGTATATCCCTGATTTTCGCAGGAGCATTTGGAAATATCATCGACTCCGTATCTTACGGTTTGCTTTTCAGCGAAAGCAGTTATTTTCATCCGGCTGTTTTACTGCCTCCTGATGGCGGGTATAGTTCTCTCTTTCACGGTAAAGTTGTTGATATGCTTTACTTTCCGATTATCAAAGGGGAAATGCCAAGCTGGTTGCCTTTCATGAAATCGAGGGAATTCATCTTCTTCAGGCCTGTATTTAACCTTGCAGATTCGTCAATAACCACAGGAGTTATAGCACTGATTATCTTCCAAAAGCGATTTTTCAGAAAACACATTGAAGAGAAATCTGCACCAGACGAATAAGCTGTAAGTTAGTTATATATAATTCAGGTTAAAGCTCTGGATCTTTTGGCATTTTTTTATCTTTGCGACCAAGTTATTTAAAGAAACATGACTGAAAAACGTACCGGGAAAATATCACAGATCATTGGTCCGGTCATTGATGTGACCTTTGACGAAAATACGAGGCTTCCAAATATTTATGAGGCTCTTGAAGTACAAAATCCTGAGGGCCATGTAATCGTGCTTGAATGCCAGCAGGATATAGGAGAAAATACAGTGAGAACTATTGCTATGGACTCTACAGATGGATTACAGAGAGGCATAGAAGTGACGGCACTTGGTACCCCAATATCCATGCCTGTCGGCGATGACATCAAAGGCCGGCTTTTCAATGTGATTGGTAATACTATTGACGGGCTTGAAGATGTTGAAAGAGTTCGTGTCTCAAGCATTCACAGGGATCCACCGAAATTCGAGAATCTATCAACACAAAAAGAGGTTCTTTACACAGGCATCAAGGTCATAGATCTGATTGAACCCTATCCCAAAGGTGGGAAAATTGGTTTGTTCGGTGGTGCAGGCGTTGGTAAAACGGTCATCATCATGGAACTGATCAATAACATCGCAAAAAAATATTCCGGCATGTCGGTATTTGGCGGCGTTGGAGAGCGTACCCGTGAAGGCAATGATCTGTTGCGCGAAATGATCGAATCGGGCGTCATTAAATACGGTGAGGCATTCCTCAAAGATATGGAGAAAGGAGGATGGGATCTTTCATTAGTTGACAGGGAGGAACTAGCCAAGTCACAGGCGACGCTTGTTTTCGGACAGATGAATGAGCCACCAGGAGCAAGGGCACGTGTTGCATTGTCAGGATTGACTGTGGCCGAATATTTTCGTGATGGTGATGAAAAAACCGGTGGAAGGGATATCCTTTTCTTTATTGACAACATATTCCGCTTCACACAGGCAGGCTCCGAGGTGTCAGCTTTGCTAGGACGTATGCCTTCAGCTGTCGGATACCAGCCTACATTAGCAACAGAGATGGGGATCATGCAGGAGCGTATCACTTCGACTAAAAGAGGATCTATCACTTCTGTGCAGGCTGTTTATGTTCCGGCTGATGACCTCACTGATCCGGCGCCAGCTACGACTTTTGCTCACCTCGACGCCACTACGGTACTAAGCCGCAAGATCTCCGAATTGGGTATTTACCCTGCTGTCGATCCACTTGACTCCACATCGCGCATCCTCACACTCGACATCGTTGGTGAAGAACATTACCGGACTGCACAAAAAGTCAAAGAAATCCTCCAACGCTATAAAGAGCTTCAGGATATCATCGCCATCCTCGGTATGGATGAACTTTCAGATGAAGATAAACTGATTGTTCACCGTGCGCGGCGCATACAGAGGTTCCTCTCACAGCCATTCCATGTTGCTGAGCAATTCACCGGTCGTTCGGGTGTGTTCGTATCAATCGAAGATACTATTAAAGGATTTAATATGATCCTGAATGGCGAAGTGGACGAATATCCGATAGCGGCATTTAATTTCGTCGGTACAATTGAAGACGCCATCGCTATCGGAAAAAAAATGTTGTCAGAAAGCAGCGAAGAAATAGAATAAGATAACCAATCCTCATGAAGCTTGAGATCATAACTCCGGATACAAACCTATACACTGGAAACGTCAATCTTGTCCAGCTTCCCGGCCTTAGTGGATCTTTCGAAATCCTTAAAAACCATGCACCCCTGGTATCCATCCTTGTTAAAGGCAGGATCAAAATAGAAGATGATAATCAGCAGACTCATTTCATCGAAATCAATGGAGGTGTTGTTGAAGTGCTAAAAAATAAGGTTCTGGTCCTGGCAGAATAAAATCCCTCCTGCCCTCATTAAATCCAGATAGCCCACAAGACGCCCCTTTGGTAGGTCTTTATTGGTAAATAATTTCACGTTTTTTTATCTCTTTATCCTTCTTTCTTCTTCAATATGCATAAACATTTGATATGCTTCCCTCACCACTTCTTCAACAGGTGTGTAGTCATACGGGATAAATTTTTTTATCTTTTCGCCGGAATAGTAATGTTTTGACAAGGCGCTTGTAATTAAGCTTTTTGTTATGACGGGTTCGGCATTCGTGATTAATCCTCGGAGTTTTTCAAATAGCCAGGCTAGTTCAAGCAGAAAAGCCGGGATCCTGATCCAGGGTCTTTTCTTTCCAAATTGTTCCGCGATTAAGCTTATGATATCTCTATAGGACAAGTTATAAGCATTGAGAATGAACCGTTCGTTCCGTACATTGCTTTGCATAAGCATGATCATGGCTTTTGTCACATCCCTGATGCCGACAAAACCATTCACCCCACTGGTATAAAAAGCTGTATGGTGGTAAATAGTATCCATGAATCTGCCACTTTCGCGGGTAATACCACCTGAACCAATGATAACTGAGGGATTGACAATAACAGCTTCCAATCCTTCTGCCATTCCTCTCCAGACTTCCCGTTCCGATTCAAGTTTACTGATGCTATAAGGGGACTTCCATCGTGAAGGTTGCCAAACGGATTCTTCGGTTATCTGACCATCGGCCGATGCAGGTCCAAGAGATGAAATACTGCTGACATGGCAAAGCTTGCGTATATTTTTGTTGAGAGATGCATTGACGACATTGGCTGTTCCGGCAACGTTATTTTGTAAGATCTGATGTTTGTTCCCCGGATCAAAAGAAACCATGGCAGCACAGTGATAAACATCATTTACTCCTTCCATTGCCTCTTCCAGTGAAAAAATATCAAGAATATCACCATCCATCCAGTGAATATTTGAGTGTAAAAGGGCATTATGACCATAAAAGGAAAAGACAGCTGTCGTAAAATCTATCTTGCTGTTCTCTCTTTTCAATGCCCTTACTTCATATCCCCTGACGGCCAGATCATGAAGCAAATAGGATCCAACGAGGCCGGTGGCGCCTGTAACAAGTATCATATCAACAAAAACATGATTTGTTCAATTATTTTTTGTATATTTCTCCTATAAATCCTTTCCAAGTTATAACGCCTTTGGTATGCGAGTTTCTCCTGCGAGCTTAGCCAAACGAATGATTGGCATTAACTCATGTCTGTGTTCTTAAAGTCCTTTTCAGGACATGTTGCGT
>JAPLDP010000079.1 GCA_026391695.1 Bacteroidota bacterium | reverse complement strand
ATCGGGTGATTATCCTGAATGGCTCTATACCTATACCGGCAACGTGACCGATGTGAATGGATGCATATCCTTGCCGATGAACGTAAATATGAAATTCAATACGGTACCGGTTCCCACCATCACTGGACCTGATCCGGTATGCGCAGGTTCTACCGAAACTTACATTACTGAACCCGGAATGTCGGGCTATACCTGGTTCGTTACAGGCGGTACTGGCACTTCGGTCACTAACTCCATCTCCGTAGTATGGGGGGCAGGTGGTACAGGCAGTGTGTCGGTGAACTATACCGATCCTGATGGCTGTACCGCAGCTTCAGCTACTATTAAAACCATCACAATATATTACGAGTTAACAGCGACTATAGAGGCTGATCAGACGATCTGCTACAATACTGTTCCTGAACTTCTTACATCTACAGTAAGCGGTGGTCAGGGAGATTATACCTACCAGTGGCAGATATTGGAAGGCGGAGGAGAAGTAGATGACGTCTTTGTTGATATAGAGGGAGCAACGAATCCAACCTATCAGCCCGGAGCACTCCTTGTGACGACTGAATACAGGCTCGTGGTCACTGACTTCTGCGGTGTTATTGAGACAAACGTTGTCACGATTACTGTGTATGAAGAGTTAATTGCGACCATTGCAGAAGACCAGACCATTTGCTACAATACAGTTCCTGCCGAATTAACATCAACAGTTAGTGGTGGAAATGGTGAATACCTGTATCACTGGGCGCAATCTGCGGATGGAATAGAATGGGAAGTGATAACTGGAGCTCACTCACCAACATATCAACCTCCTGCATTGATTGAAACAACTTACTACCGTCTTTATGTCGATGATACCTATAATTGTGGACCAATAATTACGAATACCGTTATCATTACAGTTTATGACGAATTTCTGGCCAGCATAGAAGCTGATCAGACAATTTGTTACAATACTGTTCCTGAACTTCTTACGTCAACAGTAAGCGGCGGCCAGGGTGATTATGAATACCAATGGCAGGTATTGGAAGGCGGTGGAGAGGTAGATGACGTGTTTGTTGATATTGAGGGCGCAACGGATCCGACCTATCAGCCGGATGCACTCCTGGTGACGACTGAATACAGGCTCATTGTAACCGATTACTGTGGCGTGATAGAAACGAATAGTGTTACCATCACGGTATATGACGAATTTCTGGCCAGCATAGAAGCTGATCAATCGATCTGCTACAATACTGTTCCTGAGCTTCTCACTTCATCAGTGAGCGGCGGACAGGGTGAATATGAATACCAATGGCAGTATCGTCTACCTGGCGAAACCGAAATAGCTGAATATTGCTATAGCCTTGTTGATTTTACAGGTGGGGAATATAGTAATTCATATGATGAATTGGGTTGGACAGATAACATTGTTCCATCTGAAGAAAATGTGGTCATTGAGGGTGTGACTCTGAATATTGGTGAGCTATGGGTAGATTCTTGGTATGATGAGGAAACCTTATTGCTTAAATCGCCGGCAGGCACTACTGTAACGGTATGGACGCCTACACAATCCGGCTCGGTGTTTGACTTCGTTTTTACAACTGATGTATTTAATGGCGAGAACACTGAAGGTACCTGGGTGCTGTACTTCGATGACAGTTATGGTGATGGAGGAGGAAAAGCTTATGATGTTACTCTTTGCCTCAGTTATACGATAAGTAGTGGTGAAATAACAGACTGGGCAGATATTGAAGGCGCTACTGAACCGACGTATCAGCCCGATGCACTGATGGTGACGACTGAATACAGACTCTTTGTAATTGATTTCTGTGGTGAAATATATACTGAACCCATTGTAATTACTGTGTACGATCCGTTGGCCGTTACCATTGCTGCCGACCAGTTGAGTTGTTACCTTACAGCACCGGAATTACTAACATCGGAAGCTACGGGTGGTTATGGCAATTATCAGTATCAGTGGCAGACATTTGACGGTGAAGGTTGGACAGATATCGAGGATGCAACTGAATCGACGTATCAACCTGCCACTCTGATTGGTACTACCCTTTACCGGCTTATTCTGACAGATTTCTGCGGCGAAGTTATTTCCAACGAAGTCACTATCACTATTATTCCATTACCTACAGCCGATGCCGGCGAGGATGCATTGATTTGTGAAAATGAGTACTATGTCCTTCAGGGAACAGCAACATATTATAGCTCTGTTCTATGGTCGACATCGGGGGATGGTGAATTTGATGATGCTACTCTTCTGAATGCAACCTATTTCCCGGGTTCGGATGATATTGGAGAAGGTTTTGTTAACCTGAGCTTAACAGCTTATGCTCTTGAACCTTGCACAGATATTGCAACAGATGTGATGACCATAGAGTTTGGTCCTCTGCCGATTGTCAATGCAGGCTCTGATGCGACAATCTGCGAAAATGAGTCATTCCAGACCATGGGATGGACCAGTAATGCATGGACGACGCTCTGGACTACTGACGGTGATGGGTATTTTGATAACCCAATATCCATGGCTGCTGTTTATTATCCCGGCGATGGCGACCTTGAAGCAGGTTCAGTGACACTTATTTTGTCGGCGACTTCGATTCCACCATGTGAAGTCATTGAGAGTGATGAGGTCATTGTTACATTTGAATATCAGCCAACTGCCAATGCCGGTCCGGATGCTACCATATGCGCTAATGAAACGTACACTCTTAACGGGACGGCATCCAACTATAGTTCTATAACATGGACAACAGCGGGTGATGGTTCGTTCAGTAATATCCATATTTTGCATCCGGTTTATACTCCGGGTGCGAATGATAAGCAGAACGGATCGGTAGTCCTGACATTGACTGCTGTGGCTATTGCACCATGTGCCAGTAATGCAACCGACAGTATGATATTGCACATCACTTTACAGCCAACGGCCAATGCCGGTCCGAATGCTCCGGTTTGTGAAGCATCGAACTATATGCTGAGTGGTGCTTCTGCATCGAACTACAGTTCAGTTTTATGGACAACAAGCGGAACAGGCACATTTACAAATCCAGGTATTGTGAATGCCACTTATGTGCCCAGCAACGGCGATATATACAATGGTACAGTTACGCTGACACTTACGGCCATTTCGATATCACCATGTACAGGTAATATAACGGATAATATGGTGTTGACCATTGTGAAAAAGCCGACAGCCAATGCTGGTCCTGACGCTATTACCTGTGCTACTGCACCCTTTACACTTGATGGCCAGGCGGCAAATTATGCTTCAGTGAAATGGACAACCACCGGCGATGGTGTATTTAATAATTCAAACATACTAAATGCGATTTATACGCCGGGTGCCAATGATGTTGTCAATGGTACTGTCACACTGAAACTGACGGCATATGCAACCGTACCATGTAATGAAAATGCAGTTGATCAGATGGTTCTGACAGTTATCAAGCTGCCGACAGCCAATGCCGGACAGGACTCCAAGATTTGCGAGGAGGAAACTTATACTCTGGAAGGAGCGGCTACCAATTATGATCAGATCCTATGGATATCTTCCGGAGATGGCGGATTTAACAACAACACCATTCTGGATGCTATCTATTCTCCCGGCCCGCTGGATATATTCAATGGCTATTGTGTCCTGACATTGACGGCTTACCCATTTGAACCTTGCATGGGACAGGCTACAGATGCCATGACATTGAGCATTGACAGAATTCCGGATCAACCTGGTATGCCTTCAGGTGATGATATTGTTTGTGTCGAGACAGGTACTGCTGCCTCTGTATATGTAACCACTGGATCGCCCAGTGCTTTGTCATATAGTTGGGATATCTATCCTGCCAATGCCGGAACGATTGAAGGCAGTGGCTCTGAGGCTACCGTGTTCTGGAGCGGAGATTATTTCGGACCGGTATTTATTAAAGTTGCCGGCATCAATGACTGCGGTACAGGTGGATTCTCCGAAATCTTCGTTGTCATAGCTGATGATTGCACCGGTCTGCCGGATGACCCATCGAACATGGTCAGCATGAAAGTGTTCCCGAATCCGTCGGATGGCAGGTTTACGATGACTATCAGCGGAGTAGGCAATAATATTGATCTATATCTTGTTGGCTATGCAGGACAAATACTGCTGCAAGACAGGATACAGAGAGGTAATGGCGATTACTCCAAAGAATTTGACCTTTCCACCTATCCTAAAGGCGTTTACTTCCTGAAGGTTGTTGGTGAGAATGTGTTAAAGATTCAAAAGATCGTTATCCGATAGTAAAGCGGTATACGGTAAAAAAAAAAGAGTCCCGGTTTTATCGGGACTCTTTTTTTGTGATCCAGCCGGGATTTGAACCCGGGACCCTTTGCTTAAAAGGCAAATGCTCTACCACTGAGCTACTGAATCAGTTTTAATTGGCCTCACCCCTCGTCCCTCCCGCCTCCAGGGGGTGAGATTAATTATTTCAAGGTGCAAAAGTAAGAGTTTTTCAAGAAAAATCAATGAACCTTGGATATTTAGTTAATAGGTTGATTATCAACCTATATTTCTCCTTTTCCTTCCCTGATGATGAAGATTTCATCCGTTGTACAGTCAAGAATCGTTGAGGGCTGATTGTCGCCATGTCCACCATCAACGACGATATCCACAAGATTTTTATATTTCTCATAAATGAGCTCGGGATCAACCATGTACTCAGCTATCTGGTCAGGATCATGAATGGATGTTGACATGATTGGATGACCAAGTTCCCGTACAATCTGGAGTGCTATGTTATTAGCCGGTACGCGGATACCCACAGTTTTTTTCCTGCTTTGGAATAATTTGGGGACATTACTGTTTGCATTAAGAATAAAGGTATAGGGTCCGGGTAACTTCGCTTTCATTAATTTATATACCGGATTACCAAAGGGCCGTGTGAAATCCGATAAATGACTTAAGTCATGGCAGATGAATGAAAAGTTAGCTTTTTCTTTTCTTATTCCTTTCAGTTTGGCAATTCTATCAACGGACTTACTCTGGAAGATATCGCAACCGAGACCGTAAACGGTATCGGTAGGAAAGATGATTATTCCTTCGTCATTGAGACATTCTACGACGGTTTTGATTGATCGGGGGCTGGGATTTTCAGGGTGTATCTTAATTAGCATTTTTTCCGGATAGATCCATCATGGTGTGACAGATAAAAACGGGTAAGCTCCTTATATCGCACCGCTCAACCGTCTACCCTTGCTTTCTTCCGAATCTGGGGGAGTTCAACAGGAGCTGGCCGTATAAGACTTACCCGCTGCAAAGATACAATTGTTCAGAGGTATTTCAAATAATCAGTCGAAATATTTATTATTATCGTTTCACTTTATTAAATTTGCTGTTAAAACATCAAACTATGGAAACAAATAAAAAATCATTAGTCGTTAATGCCATCATTTATGGCTGCATTCTGGGTGGAATCTATATCGTGATTACACTTCTATATTATATTTTTAATGCGAATCTTTTTAGTACCGGATTCAGTATTCTGAGCCTACTCATTAGTATTGGAATTTTGGTAGTCACGATGATTCTTGGGACCAACGCGTACCGGGATAAATCGCTGGGAGGAAAAATCACCTATCTACCGGCATTTTTATCCTGCGCATTGATAGGTTTTATCGCCTTTATAATTTCCGGTGTATTTTCGTATATCTTTTATAAGTTTTTTGAGCCGAACCTGATGGATCAGTATTACCAGAAATTTGTTGAGTCGATGCAAAATCGAAATATTCCGGAGGAACAGCTCAATATGATTATTGAACGAGTCGGGAAACGTTTCAATCCTGACTCGCAATTTAAAACCTCACTCATATCTGCTCCTATTATTTCAATTATTGTGGGCTTAATCGTCGGTCTTTTTGTTAAAAAAGAAACCGGACAGGGAACTATGACCATGTAATACAAATTATTAATGGATATTTCTGTAGTCATTCCTTTGTATAATGAGTGCGATTCACTTAAAGAACTGGCCGGGTGGATCGATAAAGTCATGGTGGAGCATAACTTCACGTATGAAGTCATTTTTGTTGATGACGGCAGTGAGGATGAATCGTGGAAGGTGATTGAAGAGATATCCAGGGAAAATGCAAATATCAAAGGTGTAAAGTTTAAGCGGAATTATGGTAAATCAGCCGCGTTGAACTGTGGTTTTGAAGAATCCCGTGGGGATGTGGTAATCACCATGGATGCTGACCTCCAGGACAGCCCTGATGAAATCCCCGAGCTATATCATATGATAAAAATCGATGGTTTTGATCTCGTTTCCGGGTGGAAAAAGAAAAGGTACGATCCATTTATCAAGAAGTATACATCACGGTTCTACAACTGGACGACACGCCGGGTGTCAGGTATAAAACTCCATGATTTCAATTGCGGATTGAAAGCCTACAAAAAAGAGGTAGTCAAACACGTTGAGGTATACGGGGAGATGCACAGGTATATCCCTGTGATAGCAAAGTGTTTGGGATTTAATAAGATAGGAGAGAAGGTCGTGCAGCACAGGGAGAGAAAATTTGGCGACACGAAATTCGGACTTGATCGTTTTGTCAAAGGCTATCTCGACCTTTTATCGATTACATTTATTTCGAAATTCGGTCGCCGGCCAATGCACTTTTTTGGTACCATGGGCACGATTATTTTCATCCTGGGTTTACTGGCCGCCATATGGATGGGTGCCCAAAAGCTTTATTATCTCCACCTTGGCATCAAGGCCATCCTGGTAACTGAAAGCCCCTATTTTTATATCTCCCTCGTCGCAATGATCATTGGTACGCAACTTTTTCTCGCAGGCTTTCTGGCAGAGATGATCTCACGAAATAATCCCCACCGCAACCATTATCTTATTGAACGGAAAATCGGGATTAAAATATACGGTTAGCCAATACCTCACAGAATCATAAATTTCAAGCCCGGAAGGTATGTCAGAAAAGAAAAGGAACATTATCGTTATTGGTTCTGCCTATCCTTTGCGCGGCGGAGGAATAGCTACCTTTAATGAACGGCTTGCCCAGGCATTGATGGATCAAGGCGATAATGTCGTGATTCATTCATTCAGTTTGCAATACCCCAAGATGTTGTTCCCGGGGAAGACCCAACTCTCAAATGACACACCACCTGAAAATCTGAATATTGAAGTCACGATAAATTCTGTCAACCCATTCAACTGGTTTAAGGTTGGACGAAAGATCAAAAGGCTCAGACCCGAGATCGTGCTGGTTCGTTTCTGGATCCCTTTTATGGGACCATCGCTGGGCACTATTGCAAGAATCATCAAATCAAACAATTACACTGCTGTCATCGCTCTTGCGGATAATATTATTCCCCATGAGTGGAAACCAGGCCAGCGGATATTTACCAGGTATTTTATAAAGAGTGTGGAAGGATTTATCATCATGTCGAAATCGGTACTGAAAGATCTTGAATTGTTTGACAAGGTCAAACCGAGGCAATTATGTCCACATCCACTATATGATAACTACGGAGAGATATTATCAAAAGAGGAAGCAAAAAAAGCCCTGAACCTGAATGCGGATCAACATTATATTCTTTTCTTTGGCTTTATCAGGGAATACAAAGGGCTCGATATACTTTTAGAAGCATTGGCCGATGAGAGGTTAAGAAAGTTACCTGTAAAACTTTTAATTGCCGGGGAATTTTATGCCAATGAATCACATTATATGGACACCATCAAGAGATTAGGTTTGAGTGAAGATGTGATCATTCATAGTGTTTTCATTCCCCATGCCGATGTCAGGAAGTATTTCTGTGCTTCTGATGTGGTTGTTCTCCCATATAAAGATGCCACCCAAAGTGGTGTGACGCAGGTTGCATATCATTTTAACAGGCCCGTGATTACTACAAATGTCGGAGGATTGCCGGAAATGGTGCCCGATGGTGTTGTGGGCTATGTGGTCAATCCTGAGCCTGACAGTGTGGCAGAAGCCATTTATAAGTTTTTTAATGAGAAAAAGGAGACCGAATTTTCAGAGAATGTAAAAATAGAAAAGAGGAAATACTCATGGGATGTCATGATCCAGAGTATCAATTGCCTTGCTGAGGAGATCATTAATCTAAAGCCTTGATTGCTTATGATCATTCGGAGTAAAGCACCATTACGGATAAGTTTAGGAGGAGGAGGTACTGACCTTGAAGCCTACTCCACCCTTTATGGAGGAGCGATATTAAATGCAACTATCAGTCTATATGCATACGCTTCTATTCAGCCAAGGGATGACAAGAAGATCAGCATCTATTCCATTGACCGGGATGAGCAATATTCGGCAAAATCTGTCATGGAGATTCAAACCGATCATAATGGGCTTATACTTCATAAGGGGATATACAACCGCATTGTCAGAGAGTTTGCCAAACATCCGTTGTCGTTTGACCTGACTACATATGTTGATGCCCCTCCGGGCTCGGGTTTAGGGTCATCATCAACACTTGTCGTTGCCATTTTAGGTGCTTTTACCGAATGGCTTCGACTGCCGCTGGGAGAATACGACATTGCCAGACTAGCTTATGAAATAGAACGTATTGATCTCAGGATGCCGGGTGGTAAACAGGACCAGTATGCTGCAACTTTCGGAGGCGTTAATTTTATGGAGTTCTTTAAAGATAAAGTCATTGTAAATCCTCTCCGGATAAGCCCGGTATACCTTAATGAGCTGTCATTTACCATCGTACTTTATAACACAGAAGTATCGCGGCTTTCAACAAGAATCATTGAAGATCAAACAAGAAATGTGAGACAACATAATATGCAGTCGGTTGAAGCTATGCACCGGATAAAAGAGCAGGCCATTATGATGAAGGAAGCACTGCTGAAAGGAGATTTTGACAAAATTGGAGAAATACTGGATTTTGGCTGGCAGAACAAAAAACTCATGGCTGAGGGTATTACAAATCCCTATCTAGATGAAATCTATGATACAGCTATGAAGTCAGGTGCAACAGGAGGTAAGATTTCCGGTGCCGGCGGTGGTGGCTTTATGTTCTTTTATTGTCCGAATAATACACGGACAAATGTCATTAAGGCGTTACGAAAATTCGGAGGAGATGTAAAGAGGTATGATTATACTTCTACAGGATTGGAAACGTGGACGATATAGATATAATCCGGAAAAAATCAGCTGACATTAATTTTTTTGGTTCATCACAGAAATGCGTACTTTTAGAGTGACAAAGGTGATATGAATAACCACAGGTATGCATTATTGTGATGACTTATTTTTTTTGAAAATATGACGTGAAATGAAAAAGAAAAAAACGACTAATAAAGCAGAAGCAAAAGTAAAAGGGATCATCCAACAATCTATAATTGTGAAGCAGGAATTGCTTTCGGATGTGGTATTTATAGAAACAATGAATAAGGTTGTAGAAGCCTGTGTTAAATCGCTAAGAAAAGGCGGTAAAGTTATGTTTTGTGGTAATGGTGGCAGTGCTGCCGATGCCCAGCATTTAGCTGCCGAGCTGACAGGGCGGTTTTATTTTGACAGGCCTCCGTTGAATGCAGAGGCATTGCATGTGAATACTTCTTATCTGACCGCAGTAGCTAACGATTATTCATTTGACGAGGTGTTTTCGAGGCTGGTCAGAGCCCGGGGCCGGAAAGGAGATGTTATTATAGGGATTTCTACATCAGGTAATTCAAAAAATGTTATTCTGGCTCTCAGGGTCGCACGAGAGATGGGTATCATAACAGTCGGTATGACCGGTGAAACGGGTGGACTGATGAAGGACTTGTGTAACTATCAGTTAAAAGTACCCTCAGCAGATACTCCGCGGATACAGGAAACTCATATTCTGATCGGTCATATACTATGCGAGCTGGTGGAATCAAAAATGTTCCCGGGATGATACATGAGGCCATTATTTTAGCCGGAGGCAGGGGCACTCGCCTTCACGGTGTTATTGATGACCTGCCCAAGCCGATGGCATTAGTAAATGGCCGTCCATTTCTTGAATATCTCCTCAGGTATTTGAAAAAACAGGGTGTACAAAAAGTAGTACTTGCTGTTGGGTACAAATCTGAAAAAATTACCGAATACTTTAAATCTGAATACCAGGGCATTTCCATCAAATACTCTGTGGAACACGAACCTTTAGGCACAGGAGGCGGTTTGGTCATGGCATTGAAATATGTTTCATGTTCCAGGGTTTTTGTTTTAAACGGTGATTCTTTTTTTGATGTAGATCTGGACGCTTTTGCGAAATTTTCATCACTCACTGATTCTCCTGTTTGTATCGCTCTGGCTAAGGTAAATGATACCGGCAGGTATGGGTCGGTTGATTTCGGCGATGATGGCCGTATTCATGCTTTCAGTGAAAAGAATAGTGCATCTGGTCCCGGATACATTAATGGAGGTATTTATCACGTTAAAAGAATTTTTTTTCAGGACTTAAACCTGAAGGGGCGATTTTCACTTGAAAGGGACGTTTTTGAGCATTATTGTACTACGGTCGATATGTTTGGATATCCTTGTGAAAAGTATTTTATTGATATTGGATTACCGGAAGATTATTTAAGGGCTCAGGATGAACTTACACAGTATGATTATTGACAGGGGCTGGACTTTATTCCTCGACAGGGATGGTGTCATAAACAGACGTATTGAAAACGGCTATGTCAGGACACCGGAGGAATTTGAATTTCTGCCGGGAGTAAAGGAAGCTTTAAAAATCCTGAATCCTTTTTTTGGCAGAATTCTGGTCGTTTCGAACCAGCAGGGTGTTGGAAAAGGATTGATGACAGAGGCTGAACTTACACGGATCCATGATAAGATGCTGGAAGAGATCAGCTATCATGGAGGCAGAATTGACCAGATATATTTTTGTCCGGACAGAGAGGATGAATGGAGTTTATACCGTAAACCCGGACCAGGAATGGCACTGAGGGCACGAAAGGATTACCCTGGAATTGTATTTAAGAAATCAATTGTTGCTGGTGACAGCCTGGTTGATATGCTTTTTGGTAAACGTCTGGGGATGTTTTCGGTATTGATAGGACCTGATAACCATTTGGCACTGAGGTATCCCAAATGTGTTGACGTACATTCACCGGACCTTCTGGCATTTGCGACAACGTTCTTCTCTGGGAATAATAAGAAATTCTGATTCGCGTGTCTCCTGCATTTATACTATCACTGTTCCTGGGATATTTTATCGTGCTCTATGTCATTACCCGCATTGTTGCCAGGTCTCCTGATAACTTCACTTTTTTTCTTGGCAGGAAAGTATCCCCATGGTATGTTGTTGCTTATGGAATGATAGGCGCTTCTATATCAGGTGTCACCTTCATATCCATACCCGGAGATGTAGGTGTCTCGAAATTTTCCTACATGGTCATAGTCATGGGTTATCTCGTTGGGTATTTCGTAATTATCAATGTTCTTTTGCCATTGTATTACCGTTTAAATCTCACCTCAATATATACTTACCTGGAGCGACGGTTTGGATTCTGGTCATACAAAACAGGTTCCTTTTTTTTCATTCTGTCACGTTTAATCGGGGCATCATTCAGAATGTATCTGGTTGTCAACGTCCTGCATATTTTTGTTTTTAAAGCATGGGGTGTGCCATTCACAGTGACAACCTTAATTGCCATTACCCTCATTCTGCTTTATACAATAAGGGGTGGAGTGAAAGCCATTGTGTGGACCGACACGCTTCAGACTACATTCATGCTCGTTTCTTTGCTGATATCCGTTTTAATTATCGGTAATCAACTGGACCTTGGATTTGGTCAATTGGTATCGAAGGTGTTTAAGAGTGATTTTTCAAAGATGATTTTTACCGAGTTAAATGACAAGCGTTTCTTTCTCAAGCAATTTTTCAGCGGTGCGTTCATTGCGATAGTGATGACAGGTCTGGATCAGGAAATGATGCAAAAGAACCTGAGTTGCCGTAATCTGAAAGATGCTCAAAAAAATATGTACTGGTTGAGTGCAGCTTTGGTACCTGTAAATTTTCTTTTTCTGACTCTTGGTGCAATTTTATTTATTTATGCTAATAATAAAGGTATTGCTGTACCGACTGCATCTGATGACCTTTTCCCAATGCTTGCGATGAATTATCTGGGCCCACTTGCAGGGATCGTATTTCTTATCGGTATCATATCAGCAGCATATCCTAGTGCTGATGGGGCTTTAACAGCTCTGACAACCTGTTTCAGTGTTGATTTTCTGCGTTTCAACCAAAGGGATGACCTGACTGAAAAACAAAAGGTGAGAATTCGTTACATAGTCAATTTTGGATTCGGATTGCTGGTATTTCTGGTCATTGTCATTTTCAGGATGATCAACGATGCCTCAGTCATATCCAAATTATTCACAGTGGCCGGTTATACTTATGGGCCCCTGCTGGGTCTATTCACTTTTGGATTATTTACACGCTTCAAGGTTAACGATCGATGGGTTCCCGGGGTAGCAACTATCGCACCTGTGATCTGTTATATATTAAGCGCTAATTCCGTCAGGTGGTTCAATGGTTATCACTTTGGATTTGAACTGCTTATACTTAACGGAATTTTGACTTTTGCCGGTTTAATAATTGTTAGTAAAGGCCGGATCAGTCACGCGCTATAATCGGAATTTGGCATGTATCTTTGTATTCTGAAGTCAGGCAGGGATTTCTTATATTTTAAAACCGGATAGCATATGCAAAACCTTCGTTTCAGGGCGCTTGAGATGATGTTGTCCAGACACAGGCAAGCCTCAAAATCACCATCGGGAAGAATCTCCGATTATTTTGGAATAATGACCTTTAACGATATGGCCATGAAGGAATATCTGTCCCAGGAAGCCTATCAGGCAGTTCAGGATGCGATCATGACCGGACAGAAGATCGACCGTCGCATTGCTGACCAGATGGCATCATCATTAAAGTCGTGGGCGGTCAGTAATGGTGCAACGCATTATACGCATTGGTTCCATCCGCTGACGGGCGCCACTGCTGAGAAGCATGATGCCTTCCTTCTTTCCGTAGATGGTGGTAAACCTCTGGAGAATTTTCAGGGTGGCCAGCTTGTTCAGCAGGAACCGGATGCCTCCAGTTTTCCCAGTGGCGGAATTCGTAACACCTTTGAGGCCCGTGGTTATACAGCGTGGGATCCGACATCCAACATTTTTATCATGGATGGCACTTTATGCATACCGACAATCTTTGTTTCCTACACCGGTGAAGCACTGGATAATAAAACTCCTCTACTCAAAGCTCTGGCTGCCCTGGATCGAGCATCAGCAGACATATGCCACTATTTTGACAAAAACGTCACTAAAGTCATCGCCACTCTGGGGTGGGAGCAGGAATATTTTCTTGTTGACTCTGCTCTTTACAGTGCCCGTCCTGACCTTATACTGACCGGACGTACTGTTTTTGGGCATGCCGCTGCTAAAGATCAGCAACTTGCGGATCATTATTTCGGTATCATACCTGAGAGGATTATGGACTTTATACAGAATTTTGAAATTGAAGCACATAAGCTTGGCATCCCCATTAAAACGCGGCATAATGAAGTAGCTCCCGGGCAGTATGAGTGTGCACCGGTTTTTGAAGAGGCCAACATTGCTGTAGATCATAATCAATTATTAATGCCTTTAATGGAAAAAGTGGCCAAACGTCACGATCTGACTGTTTTATTGCATGAAAAACCCTTTGCTCGTATAAACGGTTCCGGAAAGCACAATAACTGGTCATTGATGACAAATGCCGGAGAGAACCTCCTCTCACCCGGCAAAACACCAGCTTCTAACCTGCGCTTTCTGACTTTTCTTATCAACATTATAAAATCTGTTAATGATCACGCTGATTTATTAAGGGCAGGGATTGCCTCAGCAGGCAACGACCTTCGACTTGGCGCACATGAAGCTCCTCCCGCTATCATCTCTATGTTCCTTGGAACACAGCTAAGCAGAACACTTGATGAGATGGAAAGGAAAATTAAAAAACCCAGTTTAAAGGATACCAAGCCATCAGAAATATTTCTTAACATTCCGAAAATTCCGGAAATATTACCCGATAATACTGACCGGAACAGGACATCTCCATTTGCTTTCACCGGTAATAAGTTTGAATTCCGTGCTGTGGGTTCATCAGCAAGCTGTGCCGAGGCGATGATCATTCTTAATACGGCTCTGGCCGATCAGCTGAAACAATTCAAATTGGAGGTGGATCAGCTAATAAGCCAGAAAATCAGGAAAACTGACGCTATACTTCAGGTGCTGAAAAAGTATATTGAAGAAACAAAACGGATCAGGTTTGAAGGCAACAGTTACAGTGAAGAATGGATAATGGAGGCGGAGCGAAGAGGATTGTCAAACATAAAATCTACCCCCAAGGCCCTTAGAGCCTTTATCAGTCCGTCAGTAATTACATTATTCGGGAGAAATAATATACTTAGTGATCGCGAAATCAGGGCCCGTTATGAGATCAAGCTGGAGGATTATACAAAGAAGATACAGATCGAATCCCGTGTCATTGGCGACCTGGCAAGAAATCACATCATCCCCGTGGCTATTCGTTACCAGAAGCTGCTGATTGATAATGTAAGAGGATTAAAGGAGGTGCTGGATGAACCGTCGTATAATCATCTTGCCGGGAATCAGATTCAGCTGATCAGGGAAATTTCGGAACATATGCAACAAATCCAGAGCAACATTGATTTAATGCTATCCGAGCGAAAAGCCGCAAACAAGTTAACTGATGTCGAACAGAAAGCCCTGGCATATAATGAAAAAGTTCTACCCTATTTTGATATCATCCGCAGGCATGTCGACAAGCTGGAACTCAAGATAGATGACGAGTTGTGGCCTCTCCCGAAATACAGGGAACTGTTGTTCAGTAAATAATTTCCAGTTTAGGTTATTTATCGCTTGTAAAGAGTGTCGGTTTGAGTGTAAGCATCACAAAAGCCCAATCTGCCCATAAATCACTATTTCCACCTTTAATATTTTCCATAGAAGGTGTGTCAATGATAAATGAATATCCAAAAAGCAGGGAAACATATTTAGAAAAATCCACCTTGCAATTCAGGTCGATTTCTGATCCAAGATATTTATCAATGGCCACTCCATCAACAGTATAATTATTCTGTATTGCAAAATAATTATAGTCTAATTTAAGTGCAATTTTTTCATTCAGTGAAAAAGTAGTCCGGATAAAGAGGTTGACAAGGCCAACCTTTTTGGTATCTTTATCCATGTCGGTGAATAAGTCCATATGTCCCATAAACTTGTGTCCTGTGCCATACAACAGATTGAATGTCCGGTATTTGTTATCTTCTTTGTCAAGTGCATCCTTGCCGGAAACATATTCCATTCCCGGAGTGATAAGAAATTTTTTTCTGATATTCCAGTTAAGTTCAGGGTTGATATAATAAGCACTGATATCCTGTCCCTGCTGGGTTTTTCCCATCTGGTAATAGCTCCTGAATGTAATATCAAAATTGTTCTTAAAGTATGTGACGGCTCCACCGAAAGTACCTCTAAGGTACATGGTACGTGTTGTACCTGTTTTCTGAAAACCATCTGTCAATCCGAGGATCCCGATTTTGAATGATTTGAAATTTTTTGCGATCCAGATGAAGGCCATTGTCTTATAGTTTCCTTTTATATCAGGCTGGGTATTATCATAATCAGTACCGAAGACATTTTCTTTTTCCTGATTGAAAGCGGCTCCGAAATCTGCTTTCCAGCCTGAGAAGGTAGCTTTAAACACACCGGCATCATGCACTCTGCCGGGTTGCCGCCAGTCATTTTTTGACATTACACGTTCATTGTCATAGACCAGTTCCTGGCGTCCCAGTTTCAAACTAAGACTATCATGGAGCTTAAGCTCAAACCATGTTTCATAAAGTCCAAGTGTGGCTGCTGCCGAAACCGTTTGTTGATCACCCCACACCCTGCAGTCCTGCAAGGTTACTTTACCTGAGATACCCTGTCCCTTATACGTGAAAGCCAGTCGTGCACGCTGACTGATGAAGAAGGCGGGATCTGAATCATCGGCTGGAGGTACTGAATACCCGTACCGGTATTCGAATCTTGGCCGATACTCGGCTTGAATTGAAAATTGAGCTTTTGTTTGTGAAAAGATTAGCAGTAAAATTAATACAAATAGGCTGCTGGTAATTTTTGTTTTCATAGGTTAACTATTTTAAATTAGTTTATCGGTGACTAATAAAAAAGGGCTTAAGCAAACAGGCCTTTAAAATAGGCTTTTGTTCTCTCCATTTTAGGATGTTCGAAGACCTCTTCTGCCGTGCCCTGTTCAATCACTTCGCCGAGGTACATGAAGAGGACGTGGTCGGCAATACGTTTTGCCTGCCTGAGAATATGTGTGACTAAAACTATCGTATAATTTTGTTTTAATTCTATGAATTTTTCTTCAATGGCCTGACTTGAGAGTGGGTCGAGAGCAGAGGTTGGCTCATCGGCAAGAATGATTTCCGGATCAACGGCAAGTCCCCTGGCCAGGCAAAGGCGCTGCTGCTGGCCAATGGAAAGGGCCGAAGCCGGATCCTTCAGACGGTCATGCACCTCATCCCATAAGCTGGCTTGCTTTAAATAGTATTCTACGCGGTGATTCAGATATTTCTTATTTTTCCTTCCACTGATCCTTAGACCATAGGCAATATTGTTGTATATATTCATTGGCAGAGGATATGGCCTTTGTGACAATAATCCCATTTTTTGCCGTATCCTTGTTATATCCTGGCTGGGATGCAAAACATCTTCATTATCAATCCATATCCTGCCCGATACTTTCATTTCAGGGTAGAGGTCAGTAAGCCTGTTAAGAGACTTCAGCAATGTTGTCTTTCCGCATCCCGAAGGGCCCAGGATAATAGTAATCTTGTTTTTTGGTATCTCTGAATTGATATCCTTCAGAATATGCTGTTTCCCAATGTATAAATTCAGATCTTCTATCTTTATTTTAGTCTCATCGCCCATTTCAGAAATTAATTTGGTTCTTCTGGTACTTTTTGGTGAACAGTCGTGACAGGATACTGATAATAAGTATAATAACAACCAGAATCACAGCGGAGGCATAGGCGCGGTTCTGGACTTCCGGAATTGGAGATGATAACTGGAAAAAAATGGACAATGGCAGTGTGGCGGTTGGTTGGAGGAGGGATGTAGGAATATAATCTGTATACCCTGTTGTGAAGAGCACTGAAGCTGCATCACCTATTCCTCTGCCGAAGGATAAGAGAATAGCTGTGATAATACCCGGGACACACTGCTTGAAAAATATTCTGTAGGCTGTTTCTGAGCGTGTGGAACCCAGGGAAAGTGCTGATTCGAGCAATCCACCCGGTACAGTTTTAACGACCTCATCAATAGCCCGCACCATAATGGGTAAAATAAACAGTGTAACCGTTATAATACCTGCAAGCAATGATGTTTTCATTCCGAGGTAGATCATCAGGGTAAAGCCAAAAGCGCCATAGACGATAGAGGGTATTCCCCAAGACAGGTCAAGGAGGAAGCGGATGGCATTGACCAGCTTTCGCCGTTTCACCAAGTGAATGTTCATATATAATGCCAGAGGCAATCCCAGAATGAATGCCAGAAAAGTCGATCCGAATGAGAGATAAAGGGAGCCTATGATTGCATTTAAAACACCGCCTTCTTTACCATAATAGAAGCCGCCTTTGGGTGTCTTGAATATCATGTCCCAGGATAAAGAGGGCAACCCTTTGTATAAGATACTGAAAATAATGATAAGCAGAGTCAATGCAATAATTAGCGACGAGATGAACATGATCACCCGGAAAAATTTTTCTTCTGCTTTTCTAAGTCTGATTCCCATGTCCTGTCTATTTATACTTTTCTACCCGGATGATAGCCAATCGTGATGCCATGTTAAACAGCAGCACCACGACAAATAGTATCAATGCAGCCAGCATAAGGGCTGAGTCATATAATGGTATGGATAACATTTCACCATAGTTATTGGCAATCAAGGCAGGTAAAGGATAGCCGGGCTGAAATACGCCCTTAGGTATTTTGGTCACATTACCGACAACCATCAACACAGCGATAGTTTCGCCGAAGGCTCGTGATACTCCCAGTCCAAAGGCAGAGATGATGCCCGGAAAGGCCTTCCTGACCAGGATATGTTTTATAGTCTGCCATTTACTGGCACCCAACGAGAGGGAGGCTTCCTTGAGTTCGCTTGGGATCGTATTGAATACTTCGATGAGAATATTCAAAATGAATGGCATGATCATGATTGACAGGACGATACCTCCGGCAAGGATACTATAGCCTGAAACATCCCTGCCAAAAAAGGGACCGGCATATTTTGAAATAAAAGGCACGACAACCAAAATACCCCATACACCATAAATGACCGAAGGAATCCCTGCCAGAATATCGATTACCGGGTGCATGATTTTAAGAACCCATTTATCAGCGTACTGCGTAAGGTGAATGGTCGTCAGTAAACAGATGGGTCCAGCGATCACCAGGGCGATAAAAGTCACCCATAAGGAGCTGATGATAAAGGTTAAAAAGCCAAATTTACCCGATAAAGGTTTCCAATCGGATGTTGTCAAAAGGTCAATAAGTGTATGGTCTTTCAGCAACAGGGTCGACTTGAAATACAGGCCAATGCCGAGGATGAATGGTAAGGCAATAACAATGACCAGGCAGATTATCATCCAACTGGTATGAAGACGGTTGCGGAAATGTCTTTTAATGGTAAAGAATTTCACATCCGGCAATCTTAAAGTTTGGTGAGTTCGTTTCCGATTTTTTCTTCTGACAACCGAACATATCCAGACTCATTGACAAAGTTTTGTCCGTCGGTGAGGATCCATTTGATGAAGGCAACGACGACAGCATTTTTGGGTTTTCCTTGTGAAACAAAGTATAGATCGCGGGCTGGAGGTGATGGATATTTGTTGTCCTTGATGGCTGTGATCATGGCATCAAGGGTGGAATAGAAATTTTCGTCAGGATCAATTGTTCCGTTTTCATTCAGATCGACAGGGATAATTTCAAGGCCTTCACGTTTGCCTCTGGTTGTCATGTCATAAACATAATTGATATTATTATAACCAATAGCGTACATATCGTTTTTAATAGCGTCGGCCATGCCTGGATCGCCAAAGACACCAACGCCATTAAGGCTTTCCTGGTTTTTACCCAGGAATTCTCCCCACATTTGGGCAGCACCACAGGCATCGGAACGGGTGAAGACATTCATACGTGTTGCCTGGAGGTTTTCGTCATCGTATAGGTTCCAGTCACTAATAACCTGAGTGAGGAAGATATCCTGGAATTTCTGTTTTGTTATACCATGTTTCAGAATGATTTCGAGGTAGGGGTTTTTGCTGTTGATCGTAGGGACGACAGCATCTTTTGCAACAGCGATGAACCAGGCTCCCTTATCGATTTCAGCCTGTGTGATACCTCTGGAAATCATACCCAGATCAACCATGCCGGATAATGCATCGGTCATGCCTTTACCAGCACCACCAGCAGAAACATCTATCCTGACTTTGGGATGAAGTTTCTGAAATTCCTCAGCCCATTTAACGGTCATCGGATATAATGCAAAGGCTCCAGATATGGTGATAGTCCCCCTCAGCTTACTTTTATGAACCCTTCCGGTTTTTTCTCCATCCTCTTTACATCCGGGAGCCAGTGTGGCCGACATCAGTATCAAAAAACTTATGAACAACCATGCAGAGTAACTAATATTCTTCATAGAAGTAAATTTTAGATCTTTTTACTTTTAAGCAAAAATATAAAGTCTATCGGAATAATGTACATTGAAAAATAAAAAAATCATTTATAAGAACCACTCGTTTTGACTTTCAAAATCCAACTCCATAAATTTACAACAAATATTGTATCTTTGATAATAATTCTGAAAAAGCGTATGAACAAATCATCAGCTTTTATAAAAATTTTGCGTGTTATAATTACTTTTTGGCTTTTTGTGATTCCACATACACTCTTTAGTCAGCTGAAAATCTATCACATAGATAATGTCAATGCGGTTTCCGGGAAGAGTGGGACCTTTTTTTCCCTCCCTATGACATGCCTGAAAATTGATATTGACCTTACTGAAATTCACCGTTACCGTGGGCCTTATTCCGATTTCGCTTTTCAGTATCTGGGAATTGAAAATGTTGTTACGTCCAACCAAACAGAATTTGAAATATCGCGGATGAGGATCACAGCATTCTCTGAACCTGATCCGGAAGCTTTGTATTTTGTTGAATATGGCGAAAAACAGTCAAAAGAAGAGCGGTCAGTTCTGGTCGATCTGACAAGTAACGGATTATTACGGCAATTTTCTTATAATATGCCTGCATCAGAAGACGAAAAGGTCATGAAGAAAGAACAGGAAATCCTGCAGGAAGATAGCAAATCAATCAGTGACAGTAACGTCTTCAAGTATTTTACTACACCTAATAAGGTAGAAAAGATTGATACCATCATTAAGCGTATGACTATTGATACGACCACCATTGAAGACATATCCCTTAACCGTAACGTAGTTACCAAGACACTTGAGCAAAGGGCATTGGAGGCTGCTTCCCAGGTGGAGAGGATCAGGAATTTCAGGTTTAATCTTCTTTCAGGTTACCAGGAGGTCAATTATGACAGAAAAACTCTGGAGTATATGGATAATCGACTTGCTGAGATGGAAGAGCAGTATATATCTCTTTTCAAGGGTGCGATTATTGAAAAGCCGATAATGATAAGCATAGTTTATATTCCTGCCCCGGAAAAAAACAGTGAGGCGGATGTGGTTTGCCGATTCCAGAAAGAGAAGGGGATAAGACCGGCATCGGAAACTTCAGCAGATCCTGTCAGCATTCATGTTAAAAGCCTGGATGGCTCGCAGCCTGAATGGGATGCCGGCACTCTGTCACTAAATGGGATCGATGGAGTTTTTTACCGTATTCCTGTACAAACCAGAGTAATGGTAATGTATAAAGACCGGACATTGTTTACAGGTGAGTTTGAGATTTCACAATTAGGAAGGACAGGATATATTCCGGTAAATGAAAAGTTCAGGATTCAATATTATCCTGAAAGCGGCTCTATTAAAAGTGTGGAAGTCAGATAATCTTATATTTGAATAGACATGCCAGGTCTTTCAGGCATGGGATGTTATATAATTTATTAACTTGTAATAAACCAAAATTTGTTATTATGAACACGAACAATCTTATTCAGCGTGTTAAGAATATTCTTTTCACGCCCAAAAATGAATGGAAAGTCATTTCCAGTGAAACACCAGGTATTATGAAGTTGTTACTGGGGTATATTTTGCCTTTGGCATTATTACCTACAGCAGCCCGGATCATAGGTACGACTATTTTTGGGCTCGGTGCAGGATGGGTCGCCGGCACTTATGGGAGTTTTTCATGGGGTTTGGCTTTTGGCGTATCGTACTTCATTTCTGTTTTTGTGACTATCCTTCTGGCTGCTTTTGTCATTGATGTCCTGGCACCAGCATTTAAATCGGAAAAGAGTTTTGGAAGGTCATTACAGCTGGTTGCTTATTCATATACGCCGGTGCTTATAGCAGGGATATTATATATCATCCCGGTATTAGGGGTACTGATATTTATAATGGGATTATATTCCATTTATATTATTTTTATTGGTCTTCCTGATATTAAGAAAACGCCTGATGACAGCAAAGTCGGATATTTACTCATCAGTGCGATCGTCCTGATCGTGGTTATGATAATCGTATCTTTCCTGTTGAGACTAATAATAGGAGGGATCTTATTCCAATCCGCAAGTCCCTACTGGTTATTTTAAGTATTATTCCCAGGTAATAGCTTTGCGGATGCGTATCAACTTTTTCAGAATCTCTTCGAGCTGAGATAATTCAAGCATATTAGCGCCATCGGAGAGGGCCGCGGAGGGATCCGGGTGAGTTTCAATAAACAGGCCATCAGCACCAGCAGCAATTCCAGCACAGGCAATAACTTCGATTAATTCGGGATGGCCACCAGATATGCCATGTTCCTGATTCGGCTGCTGCAAGGAGTGGGTGGCATCCAGAACGACCGGCACACCGAAGGTTTTCATTAATGGTATATTCCTGTAGTCAACAATAATGTCCTGATAGCCGAACATCGAGCCACGTTCAGTTACCATGACAAGGTTATTACCCGATTGTCTTACTTTTTCAATGGCAAAATGCATTGATTGCGCTGAAAGGAATTGTCCTTTTTTAATATTTATTGGTTTTCCGGTCTTTGCAGCAGCCACCAGAATATCTGTCTGGCGGCATAAAAACGCCGGTATCTGTAAAACATCGACATACCTGGCTGCCATGGCAGCTTCTTCAACAGAATGTATGTCGGTTAATGTCGGAACTTGGTACTGGTCACCGATCAAACGCAATATTTCCAGCCCCTTCTTATCACCAATACCTGTGAATGAATCAAGGCGTGAACGGTTTGCCTTACGATAGGAAGCTTTGAAAATATATGGAATATGAAGCCGGTCGGTAATATCACAGATGATTTCGGCTATTTCGAAAGGATTATCTTCGTTTTCAATGACACACGGTCCGGCAATCAGAAAGAAATTATGATGCGAAAGGTGCTGTAGTTTTGGAATGCTCGTAAGCATGATTGATTATTTTAAAATTGACCTCACCCCCTTCCCCCTCTCCTCCAGGAGAGGGGGAAGGGGGTGAGGTGATTTGGTTAAATTCCCCGCAGCTCGCTGCGGAATTTAAGTCCAGAGCTTGCTCTGAGGTTCATACCAATTGATATTGGTTACAAATTTAAATTTTTTTTAGATTACCTAAGGGAGAGACGTGAGAAGATTTCTGATTGAAAGGTATGTGAGGGTCAGGTATCAGTAATTATATTTATTTTTCCATAAGGACTTCAGTAGTTTTCGTAATTCAATTTCTCTGGTATTATTCTGAGGATCATACAGTTTAGTTCCTTTGATCAGATCAGGCAAAAACTCTTGTTCAATGAAGTTGTTCACAAAGTCGTGTGCATATTTATAATCTTTTCCATAACCAATTTCTTTCATCAGGCTTGTAGGTGCATTACGGATATGCAAGGGAACAGGCAGGTCGCCGGTTTTTCTGACGAGGTCTAATGCTCCTTCAATGGCCATATAAGACGCATTACTTTTGGGGGAAGAGGCAAGATAAATTGCCGTCTGAGAAAGAATTATCCTGCATTCCGGATAGCCGGTTTTATTCACTGCTTCAAAGCAGGCATTGGCCAGCAGGAGAGCATTTGGATTTGCGTTGCCAATATCCTCTGAAGCAAGGATCACCATGCGGCGAGCTATGAACTTCGGATCTTCACCGGCTTCAATCATTCGTGCCAGCCAGTATACAGCGCCATTCGGATCACTGCCTCTCATCGATTTGATGAAAGCGGAAATAATGTCGTAATGCATTTCTCCCGTTTTATCATAAAGAGCAAGATTCTGTTGTATAACCTGAATGGTTTTCCTATTATCAATTACTATGACCGTATTCTTTGGATCCTCCGACTGAACAATCAGTTCCAGTGCATTGAGCAGTTTACGTGCATCACCTCCTGAAATGCGAAGGAGAGCCTCGTCTTCCTTTATATCGATTGTGATGCTTTTTTGCTTTTCAAGATGTGATTTGGCTTTTGACAGAAGCACCACCAGATCTTTTTTTTCAAAGGCTTTAAGGATATATACCTGGCATCGTGAAAGAAGTGGAGGGATGACTTCAAAGGATGGATTTTCGGTGGTAGCGCCAATAAGGGTGATGATGCCTTTCTCAACAGCATTAAGCAAGGAATCCTGCTGGGATTTATTGAAGCGGTGGATTTCATCGATAAACAAAATAGCCTGGTGTTGATCATCCATAGCCTTGTCAATTACAGCTCTGACCTCTTTTACACCTGAGCTGACCGCACTTAATGTATAAAAGGGGCGGTTAAGCTGTTTTGAAATGATAAATGCCAGCGTAGTTTTCCCGACGCCGGGTGGTCCCCATAAGATCATTGAAGGAATATTTCCCGACCTGATAGCTTTGCGGAGAACAGACTCCTTTCCGGTCAGGTGCTCCTGACCAAGGAAATCTTCAAGGGTAGCAGGTCGCATCTGTTCGGCAAGAGGGGCAAGCTGATTCATATTTCATATAAGGTTTAATATTGACCGTTCCACCTCTTTGGCCCAGTCATAAATGCCATCCTGTAAAGAATATAGATTGGTGAAGCCCGCTTCATTCTCCAGTGTCTTTATGGAGGTTGGGCTTTTCACACCATATTTACAATAAAACACAACTGGTATATCCCTGGCAATCTTATCAATATTATCCATGACCTCACTTTTGGGAATAGAAATAGACTTTGCGATATGACATATTTCAAAATCAATGGTATCCCGGATATCAATGATCTGAATCATTTCGCCATTATCTATCTTTTCCTTTAGCTTTATAGCCGTTATCATTTTCATGATAGCAAGGTGCTTTGAAGGATTATGTTTCCCTGGTTGAGATGATCATACCAAAATTTTTGGGGCAGTAAAATTAATATAATTTCTTAATTCCTATTGAATCCTATTGCATAAATGTTCCTTTGCAGCCTTCACCTGCCGATAGTAAAGGTATCATGTAATTCAAAAATTTAGATTACTTTTGCTGACCAAAACTTCACACCTGAAAAGACATGATGTTGTCGAAAAACTAAGTCGTTAAATGTTTGAAGCCTGGCATCCCGGATATACTGCTCCTGTTATTGCTATTTCGCTATTAACCCTTGGTTATATCACTTATTTTTTTCTTTCAGAATCCAACCGTCTTCGCCTATCCTTTATTCGTAAATATGGCGAAGAAAGATCAAAGTCCATGTGGTTTTTTTTTCAGAAATGTTCCGGCTTTATCTGTCTTGGCATCATACCCGGTCTTGTCATTCTTATTAGCCATACATTGCGACTGACAGATGCCGGAATAAACTTCCGGAATTTTAAAGAGTCCGTGCTATGGATATTAGGTTTATCTGTTTTAATGGTTATAATTAATTTTTTTTCAGCCCGAAAGCCTGAAAATCTGAAGACTTACCCCCAGATAAGGATCAGGGAATGGACAACTTTAATGCTTATCGTGAGTTCTTTGGGATGGATTTTATATCTTCTTGGTTATGAGTTTTTGTTCCGGGGTATTTTATTGTTTTCATGCATGCCACTATTCGGCATGTGGCCCAGCATAGCAATTAATGTTGCGTTCTATTCACTAGTGCACATACCAAAAGGATTGAAAGAAACTGTGGCTGCAGTGCCTATGGGAATAATACTGTGTTTTTTAACCATAAAAACGGGATCTATATGGGTGGCTTTCTTTACCCATGTGGCTCTTGCTTTATCAAACCATTTCTTTTCTATTTATTATCATCCCGACATGCATGTGAAGCACAAAGTCAGCTAAATGAAAGAGATATGAAAATTTGTATTACCGGTGCCACTGGATATATAGGAATGAATCTTACACTCCGACTCGCCGGTTCGGGTCATACGGTGCATGCAATATGCCGGTCTGAATCAAAAGAGAGACTTATCAGGCATGATAACGTGAAGATTTTTCGTGGTCATATACTTGATGCTGTGAACCTTGAAAATGCCATTCAATCATGCGATGTGGTTTTTCATCTGGCTGCTTATGCGCATGTATGGGCCAGGAATCCCGAAGTCTATTACCAGGTCAATGTGGAAGGAACAAGACTTGTACTTGCCACAGCTGCCAGGCTTGGCATTAAGCGGGTTGTCGTGACCTCAACAGCCGGTATATTTGGACCATCCCTGAATGGGGAGATCATCACAGAAAATGTGGTTTCACGTATCGCTTATTTAAATGACTATGACCGGAGCAAAGCCATGGCTGATGAGTTAGTTAAGAATTTTTTGCAGGAGGGTCCGGAACTGATTTCTGTTTTTCCCACCAGAGTATATGGACCGGGATTACTCAACGACAGTAATTCGGTCACCAGGATGATCAGCAGTTACATCAGGGGGAAATGGCACTTCATTCCTTCTGACGGAGAGAGTACAGGAAATTATGTCTATATTGATGATGTGGTGCAGGGGCACATATTGGCGATGGAAAAAGGAACCCCTGGAAGCAGGTATATTCTTGGCGGAGAGAATGTTTCATTCAATGAGTTTTTTAATGTCTTGCAGAATGTATCAGGAAAAAAATACAGGTTGTTTCATTTTCCTGATCACCTCATGCTTGCTTTTTCAAAATTTATGATTTTCTTTGCTGGCCTGACAGGTATTTCACCTCTGATAACACCGGGATTTGTACGCCGATATCTGTATAAATGGTCATTTACCAGTGAAAAGGCTGTGAAAGAATTGGGTTATACCATCACACCTCTTAAGGAAGGGATGTCCAAGACTATTGAGTGGATTAGAAGCAATAATTAAAAATTTTATCCGGGATTATGTTCACATATTCATTGATAACCGGTGCCAGTGCAGGGATAGGAAGAGCATTTGCATGGGAATGTGCAAAGAGGAAAATGAATTTAATTCTCGTGGCTTTACCAAACACAGGATTAAAAGAACTCACTGATGAACTCAGGAAGGTTTATGATATCAGAGCGGAGTATCTTGAATTGGATTTGAGGGAATCTGATGCCCCACAAAGGCTTTTTACCTGGTGTGAAAAACGGGGGTTAAGGGTAAATATGCTTATCAACAATGCCGGAATTGGACATTCAGGACGCCTGGAGAAGCATACCACTGAAAATATTGCTGAAATGATCGACCTGAATATCCGTTCATTGGTAATGCTTACCAGGTTGTTCATTCCTGAGTTGAAAAAACATAAACACGCCTATATTCTTAATATGGCCAGCCTCGGAGGTTATAAGCCGGTACCCTATAAAAGCGTCTACAGTGCGACCAAGTCTTTTGTTTACAATTTTACCAGGGCTATTCATGTTGAATTGAAGAATACTTCTGTCAAAGTCTCAGTGTGTGCCCCAGGTGGCGTTGCCACCAATCCCAAAGTCATTGAGCGGATTCAGGCAGGAGGTTACCTTGCACGTGTTTCACAGTTATCACCACAGCAGGTGGCATCCTATACTTTACCAAGAATGCTTAAGGGAAGAGTCGTCATTGTTCCTGGCATTCTGAACAGGATTATCCTTGTTTTAAATTTGATTGTTCCCATGCGGGTACAATTAAAGTTTCTCGATGTTTACTTTCGTAATGAAGGCATACCTAATAAAAAAAAGTAATTCATGCAGACCAATTGATATCTAAACTATAAGAAGAATTGAAAGCCCCCAGCTGGCGCGCGTTTCCGAACGCGTGCCCTGTATCAGCGTGTTTGAAACACGCAATTCTTTAGCACGCGTCAAAGCCTAAAATCCGCAGGTCTTGTTAATAAAAAGCTGTAAAACTTTGCTAGGCAATGTCTTACAGCTACTGCATTTTCACCTAATTTGGTGTTGTCCAAAAAACAGCACCATGAAATTACTAAATTCTTCTCAAATCACCTCCTTTGGAGGCTTAAATTTTGTTTTAGCTGAATTTGAAAACAAAGGCATTGGTGAAATGATTAATAATCATTTGCCAAGACTGGCCGTACAAAGCAAATATAGCTGGAAAGATATTTTTTATAGCTTTTGGTCTGTATTGTTATGCGGA
>JAPLDP010000078.1 GCA_026391695.1 Bacteroidota bacterium | reverse complement strand
TATCAGAAACAAGATGGGTATTTGGGCTTTTTGTATCTTTACTCATGGAAAAGTTTGTTTAAAAGTTTATACACCTCAAAGATAATGATTATCAATGAGATAACAAACTTTTCCATTTTTTTATGAATAATTCAGGTTAGCATAATGGCTCCACATTAATAACTTATTCCATTTCTTACTGAAGCAAGTTATCCATGTATCATTTATTACAGTTTTAAGAATGAATCCACTCCGAAAAGTGGTTATCGAAAACCAATATTGGGCTAAAGCCCTATATACCATCAATTTGCATTACCACGGCCTTAAGACCGTGGTAATTGATAACCAGTTAGTTACAGGACTTTAGTCCAAAATGATTACTTTTCGGAGTGGGCTCAAGAATAGAATTGAAAACTTTATTATTAGGTGAAAGAATTCCTTCCTGGTTCCATTTTTCCATTAATTGTTGATGAGTGAGTCCTATTTCATCTGGGTCAAGGATATTTGCCTTTCTATCTACAATTTCTTTAACATCTTTAACATCTTGGGGTTTAAAATCAATCAGATAAACATAACAATCAAATGGGTCGTTAAAATTTTTAGATTTTGAAAATTTCAGGGATTTCTTATATAAAAGGCGAAGTCCATCATAGCAATTGACGTATTTATAAATCGTATCATGGTTTGTATTCATAAAGCCACAAATAAAGTTTTTAACAATATGAAGAGGTAACAGAATCGATTTTAAAGGCTTTAAACTGGGCATGTATTTGTCAAAGTCAATTTCTGGGCATAAAATATCTATGCAGTAACAATCTTTCCTTTGTTATCCTTCAATAATTTTTATTTCCTCTTCCGTCAACCCATACAGCTCATACACCAGCTTATTGATCCGCTCATCCGTATGGTCAATGTGCGCCTTTATTTGTGCAATCCTGTCGGGATGCTTGGTGGTTTGAAGCTCTTGGTTGAGGTGTAACATCGTGTCCACCAATTTAATAATTTCTGCATGTCGATTTTGTTGTGCTTTTGGGACAGATAATTTGGAGATATACATGGGTTTATACTCAAAATACCCATTTTGTTTGGTTGAAGCGATTGATTTCAACAAGTAATCACAAGGTTTTGAATTAAGAATCCCCAAAAGAAATAAATCCTCAGTTTGAACAATGCTTGTTTTGTCATTCGAATAAAATCGTTGATAATCAATTGCGTAAGACGCCGCTTTGACAATGGCGGGTATTATTATTTTGGGCTTCTCAAATTCCTCATAATAATCAATCGCATCCTGGATTTCATACCATTTATAACTACCCGGTTTACGTCCCTCCCATTTCTCTCCTATGAAGTCATCAGGTTTGGGCATTAGTTGCTTTTTGAACTTTTCAAGATGATGCTTGATCGCAGGAAATTTATTAATATCAATCCCTCTCTTTGTGAAAATCAAATATTTATCGCTTTTTGGTGTTTGATATCGTTTAATATCACGCCCGGCAAGGAAAGGTTTTATGATCTCTGCGCTGCGTTCATCCTCCTCAATCAGCCTGTTTTTCGTTACTTCATCTATTACAAAGGCTTCATTTAAGCCGGTCTTAATCCCATAATAGATTGCCCCTTTTACATATTGACCTAAAGGAATTCCGGCTGATTGAATCTTCTTTAAAATGTTTAGTTCTTGCTGTGACGAAAGGTTCCAACCGCTGTCTTCCAGTAAATCCTGATCAACCATAATGTTTTCTGCCTCAATATAACTGTTCAGACTCAAGAACTCTAATGTTTTTACATTGGTAACTTTAATTGGATTAGTACCTGGTATTTCACTGCAAATTAGTATGCAGGGATATGTGGTAACATTTTCAAAAACAGGAAGGTCGCCAAAATCAATGATCTCAATTATATTATGTTTTTTCAGCCATTTGCGCAATGGCTCGCCATAATTTGCCCGCATCCACTTATTGGCAACAATTATTCCGAACAATCCTTTTTCATTCAGGAGGCCGATACCTTTTTCAATGAAATAGCTATAAAGATCGGCCACACCATGATACACACCATAATGTGTTTCAAAATACCGTTTTTGTTCGCCAAGGAGCTCCTGCCGCACATAAGGCGGATTCCCTATCACTACATCAAATCCACCCTGCTGAAACACTTGCGGAAATGTTTTTGGCCAGTTGAATGGTTTGATCTTTTTATCTTCTCCGAAATCCAGTTGTGCATCATAATAGTCGGTGTCGATGAGGCTGTTGCCGCTTTTAATGTTATTTTCAAGTGTAGGCAGCACACGTTCGTGCCAGAGTGAAAGCTGCTGTTTGATAGATGCTTCGGTTTCGCCTTCGAGGCATTTGAGCAACAGGCTCAGCTTCGTCACCTCCACGGCGTTTGTGTCGATATCCACACCGTGAATGTTATTCAGCAGTATTCTTTTTTTGACGTCGGTTGTCAGTCGTCCATCGGGCGTCAGCACATCGCCGGCTGTGCCACGTCTTTTTGTAGCAGACGGATCGCCAGTATAGTAATTCAGGTGGTAGTCGAGCAGAAACTGGTATGCGCCGAGCAGGAAGCTGCCGCTTCCGCATGCCGGGTCGACGATCTTCAGCTTCGCAATCTCCTTCGGCGTCTTGCCCTGTATGAGCCTGCCGACGGTGTTCTCAACGATATACTCCACAATATACTGCGGCGTATAATACACGCCGCCGGCTTTCCGCACTTCCGGCTTCTCCTCTATCTTGGCCATGTGCGCCGGCGTGAGGCGTATCACCTTGCCGAGGAACTGCTCATAGGCGCTGCCAAGAATTTCAACCGACAACACCGAAAACTCATACGGACATTCGGGATAATACAATTCACTGACGATAGTTTTGATCACTTTGTTGTCGACTATCACTTCCGGTGATAGGATATCCTTGCGAAAGTCGAACAGGCCGGAGTTGTATTTTTCATTGGCTTTGCGGAAGAAATAAAAGAGGTTCCGGTACAGGTCGCCTTTCTGTTGTATGGCTTCTTTGAGCTGTCCATAGGGTTCCACGCCGCGGTCTTCGGCGATGCGCAGGAAGATGATGCGGTTAATGGTCTGCTGCACCACATAGTTTATCTCATCTTCGTCGAGGTTCTTGTTGTTCCAGCTTATGCTGGTAGCCAGGTACTTGCGCCAGCTGTCGAGCGACAGAAGAAATTCCCTGTCGACGGTGGCGGTACCTTTTTTCTGTTTGGAGCTTTGCACGAACCTGTCGAAGCTGCCCCGGAGGACACGTTCTTTGGAGAAGATATCCCAGAGGAAATCGAATTCACTGAGGTAGTCTTTGTAGGTGATATATTTTATCCGTGCTGTTGATACTTTGTCATTACGTTCAGGTTTTACGGTGCAGTCATACACGGCAAACTCCTCGAAGTCGGTGATGATGCTTATGGGTAGTTTGGCGCTCCAGCCATAGCGGCGTATCTGGTAGGCGACGGCGACGTCATCTTTGATGACGATGCTGGGTTTCTTGGCTTCGACGAAGAATAGCCGTTTGCCGCCGCCCAAGCGGAACGAATAATCCGGCGCTTTGGTCGCTCCGCCCACCTTGACTTTATCCTCGTGTATCACTTCGCGGTATGCTTCGGCATAGCCCTGTTCATTGTCGATGTCCCATCCGAGGGCTTTAAAGAACGGATCAATGAAATCGCGTCGCGTCAACGTTTCGTTATAGCTGCCACTTTTATATGAGCCGAGCTGCTCGTCGAAGCGCTCGACGAGGATTTTAATGTGGCTATATGATTGTTCTTTGGAGGTCATTTGGGAGATTTTAGCTATCAATGGTTGAGCGCAGATATCGGCTGGCATTTTTGCCTATGCAGGTCGGCAAATCCTTATTATTTAATATGAGGCAAAAAGTACTTAATATTTAATACTTCATACTTAATACTTAATAATTTGAACATATCCGGGCTGGTATTTGCTCGGTTGTCAGCGTGCGTTTCAATTAATATTCAGAAAATCTTCCACATCCACATTGGCTTGTTTAAGAATTGCACGGAGTGTTCCTTCCGGCATATCACCGCTGTGACTTGGAATTGTCGTAAATCTTTTTGTTTAGCTATTATACCAAATCTCATGACTTCCGGCAGCTTGCCTGTAAAATGAAAAACCAAACTTTTTGAGTCTGCCGATTATTTCTTGATATTTATATCCTGATAACTTACCCATCGTATTAAATACCAACAACTAAAGGATATTCGAAACTATCACTGAAAGAAATTAATTCGTATTTAATTTTCTCATTTTTTTGGGCTTCAAGAAGTTTTTTTGCGACATCTCGGGCAATTTCTAATGTTTCTGTGACAGTTCTTCCTTGGGCTACAAGTCCTTGAATACTTTCCGATGTTGCAAGGTAATATCCTTCCGGAAGCTTTTCTATGTGGATATTGATGATTTTTTCCATTTGAAATAATTTCCTCAAAGTTACTAAATTTTGAAATATATCATGAAATGCACGATCACGTCTGTATAAATGAAGTTTGGCTTATAATATGCCCATTACCAGCTTACTAAATTTAAATAGAATTCCCTTTAAAAGTACCAGTCTTTAATATCCAAATTTAACAAATATATTAATTGATGAAGAAGGAAAATTGGGCAGGTATTTTTCTGCAAAATCCAAATGTAGGCCGGGAGATGAAGTTGAACAAGGCGAAGCCGAATGAAATCCCGACGAAAGTCGGGAAATAAAGAATGAAAGATATACGATGAAGAATCTTTCATTTTGTATGCTCCATCCTTCTTTTCCCGGCTTGTATTTTTACCTCAGCAAAATCATCTTCTTCACATCTTTCTTCTCATTATTCACTTCGAGGGAATAGTAATAAATCCCTTCGGCAAGGTTCTTCGGTGACCAGGTAAACCGGTGTGCACCTGATTCGACAAATTCATCATAAGGTACTTCAACAAGAGCGCCGAGAACATTGCAGACTCTTATCGAAACTCTTGCAGCCGTGGGAATAGAAAATACAATATCGGTTTGATCCCTGAAGGGATTAGGGAAATTCTGGATTAAGCTGAAAACCGTGGTATCATTATTAATTGGGGGTTGGTCATCCGGCTGGTTCCCTGATCTTTTGAAAAGAAGGTCGATCAGATATTCCCTGTTCCTTTCGTAAACCTTGCGCGTTGCGAATTTATATTCTGGATACCGCCCCACATATGATGAAGAGCGATTGCCTGTGCTGTCCATTAGCGTATACGTATAGCCCAGGTCGATGATGGCAAATATCGAATCCTCAAAGCTGGGCGGATTTTCAATCTGTGATTCAAACCAGTTGATAGCCGTAATGTAGTCTTCATTTTCAATGTTACACCAGTTTGAAACATGGGCTGTCAGGTTCATGGTTTCGGTATCCTGCTGCAGAGTTGGGACCGAATCCAGATAACTTTTCAGCCCGGTAAAGTCGTGGTCATAAATACGTTTCAGTGCAAGCAGCTCTTTCACCGAAGCCTGCAGATATTTGGAATCAGGATAGTTTTCGATGATCTCTTTGAAATCGGATTCAGCATCGGCATAATTACCATCAATAATAGCCTGTTCAGCAGCCTGAAATAATGACTCATCACTGCTTATACTCTTAGGATGAATCCATGATGGTATCCAGACGGGTTTCCAGTAATATTTCCCTGACGGAATAAGGTCATGGACGGTATCAAAATCCGGCCCCCAGAAATTGTATTCCACATGAAGGAATTTATTGGTGGGGAGATACAAGGCTTGATAAAAAACCAGGGAATCATCGCCGTTGTTAGTATATATCATGTTATACTCGAATTCAACTGGAAAACTTCCTGGCACGGTAAAGACTTGGTTATAATCATTATTTATAATCCTCTGGGTTTCATCCGGATGTTTCGCGGATTCCGTCCCGAGCAGCCTTACATTACTCCTGTCAAGGCAAGTGACGCCATAAAAGTTATTCATGATCAGGTTATTCTGTATATCAGCATAGCTGTGGTAAACTGTAATACCACTATGGGTGGGAGGAAAAGGAGGGGGCGTGGGGGGAGCATCCGAAGCTTCATATTTAATCGTACAATTTTTTACATCGCGGTTTCCCCCCATTGAAGTCCCTGAATTGTGAATACATATCCCATCATCGGTGGCATACTCAATGGTGTCTCTTAATATTGAAAAGTTAGGGAAACCATCAATAAAAATCACATAACTGCCTGTTTGATTACTAATGGAACAGTCGGAAATGTTCACTGTTCCGTCTTCTGTGATGTGTTCATCCAGGACGGCTCTAATAGCGGTGTTTGATAATTCAGAATAGGTGAGTGAATAAAAATTATCTGTTGAACGATATAAATTGATCGTAGCGTCGTGGAATTCTGAATTATTGATGAAAAGCGTATCAATGAATGTACTAAGTGAGATGTGATCAAAATAAGCTTCCTCAAAGGATAATGATAACTGGGGATTTCTGATATCAACGAAGAAAGAGGCGCCTTCATTTGCTATAAAATTCACATTTTCACCTATTTGCAGGTTGCCATACACGATGAGACTATTGGCTCCTTTCACAGCCCTGAAGGTGACGCTGTCTTCGATGATGAGAGAGGCACCTTCTTCAATAACCAATGTGCCGTTATAGAAGTCGACATTAATTCCTTGACCGAAAGTCACTTCAGCATCGTTCTTTGCCTGGCAATGACGGCGGCAAATTTTATTGCATGCATAATTATAACTTATAAACTGTGAGTAATACATTTCAAATGGTATTAAATCATATTCTATCCCCATCAAAACATTATCAGCACCTGTACTAAATTCGATTGGAACACTGTCATAGGTCAGTACGAATTCTTCATTCCATCTGTAATCAACCATTGAAAATGAATGTATTGTGGCTTCTTCATTCAAAGGATTCTGCTCATAGATATTAAGAAAAATCTTACCGAGGGCTGTATTTTGGTTTGTTATTTTATCACCATAATAATATGAAAAGTCGAACTCGACTTCAATAGGATCTTCGTTAATACCCTGCATGGGATATGCTCCTCCGTGATTAGAGAATGGAAAGCTACTTATAAGTTCGGCAGGTTCTATTTCACATGCTACATTACCATATCCAAACTTAAAGTAAAGAAGCCCCCTTGATGGATGTTCCATTTTTAATTTTAAAATCATATTAGGTCTTATATATGGTTTGACTGTGTCGAGTTGAATTACATAAGCTAAATTATCTTCAATCCCATTTGTTTCTTCAGCCAATAGCCTGTATGGAACATAAACAAATCCTGAATCAAATGGATGCCAATAAGTTGGACCCCAACTGTTGGCTACTTTTACAGCACCGATTTCCCAGTCACGAATATCAATAATTCCATCCCTATTTTGATCTAAATCATTATGATATTCACCATCTCCCTGATCAATAGGATAATAATCATATTTAATACTATCATTGTATCCAACAATGGTCAGCGCATGTCTCCCAACACTTCCAAAATCAGCAATCATCGTTTTGCCGGCTTCAGGACTCTCCGGTGGCAATGTGACATATGTTAATGATGATCCGGCCATTTTAGCAATAAAATTACACAAACCTCCTATGCTATCGCCTTCATTATGGTCACTGAGCCAATGTTTTAAAACGGTCAATTTAGCCGTGTCAGTAATTGTAATTTTAGAATAGGAAATTAGCCGATTACTGAAACTTGTATCATATTTTTCATACCCCGTCATCCACCTTTTACAATCTCCTGCCATCCCTCCCCAGGTCATAACCGTCGGACAACCTTGTTCTTTGACAATATGCCAACCATCAATAATATTTGATCCGGTATCATTACCCATATTCAGAAAATTATAGGTGAAATGTGTCGGATAATAGTTTGCCGTATCGCTTGTATTATCGATATTTCTTAACCTGCTGACTTCATATGTGAAATTATAGGCTACACCTGCGGCTTGAGCACAACTTTGACCTTCTTGCCTAAATATTTTTCGCATATATTTTTTGACTGAATTATCAACCACAGACGGCAAAGGAGTCTGAGCAGAAATTGGCGTAAGTTCAAGCTCTGGAATTTCATCCAATTCTTGAATGTATTCAGGAGTGTATTCAGGAATTTTACCTATGATCCATGGTTCTCCGTTTGGATCTGGATTGGCATTGATTATCTGGGCACTAGAATTAATAGCAAAAATTCCAAATAAAATAAGGGTAAATAGATTTTTCATCGTTTTATTAGTTTTAATACACCTTTAAAATTTTACCACTTTGGCTGTGATTATTCAAAATGATACTATAGAAATAAGCTCCTGGTGACCATTCTTTAGTATTTATGTCTAAAAGTTGAAAATTTTGAAAATTTGATAAATTCATTTTTATTATCATATCACCCTTGATATCAAAAACCACTAGAGTACCATTGTAAACCGGTACATCAAAATCAGTTCTGATATAAATATTATCACTGAAAGGATTCGGAAAAACATTCAATTTAAATAAATTGATGTTTTCGTCAATTATCGAAACAGTTGGATTAATACTTCTATTCAATGTGTGCGATGCATAAGTTAATGCATAGGCATATTCATCAGGTGATAACCACATTCCAATAATAGAATTCGCACTTAATCCGGAGTTAATCCATTGCCAAGTCTCTCCACCATCCTGTGAGCGATAAACACCTCCTGGACCCCCGACTTCATTAGAGACACCGAGATAAATATCATCAATTGAATTGATAATAATAGCATCAGCATTCAAGTCTTCAGTAAGTTGTATCCAATTTGAGTTGATTTCATCATATAAATAACATCCACCAATACTTGTATAATATTGCCCATAGCTTGCGGCAAACAGATTCCCAGCTGAATCAGTGGCCAGAGCTTGCACAAAGTGATTTAACAGTCCAATATGTTCCAATGTTTCTCCATTGTGCATTGAACGGTAAACTCCACCTCCGCCTCCCATCCAGGCTGTCGTAGAAAAGTAAAAAATCCCCAAAGGAGATAAAAACATATACGTTATTTCCTCATACGTACCAGGAAAAATAAATGCCGTATCCCATGTTTCGCCGTAATCCAATGATCGAAATAAATATCCAATGGCATTTTCTTTACCTCCGGCAAACATTAATCCATTTGGACCGGTGGCCAAAGGAAAGCTTCCAGGAGTATTCTGAACTAAATCCCAATTTTCCCCATAATCAGTTGATTTGTACATTTGAATACCCGTTCCCACAAATATATTATCAAGTGAATCAATGGCAATTGAAGCAGCTAATATCCCAAATAATCCTTTAAATTCCCAGGTTTCACCAGTATCCTGAGATAAGTAGACGCCATTGGAACCACTAAAAATATCACCATTTTTATGAATGGTGATAGTCCAGGGATTAGCCGTATCAGGTGTCGGCACTATTTCCCAGAAATCCTGCGAAAAAGTAGGTTTAGCAATAAGAATCAGAAGTAAAATCAGTATTTTGTAACGTAAATTTCTCATGAATGTGGTTTATAATTAGTTTACATAAAAGTACAAAATTTAAAATACAAATGCAAGAAATATGTAAGACGGGATAATAAAAAAAATCAATTTTGAAAGCTCTTGAATTCAGGGACTTTTCCTACAATCCATGGTTCTCCGTTGGGATCAGGATTGGCATTGATGATCTGAGCATTGGGATGAATAGCAATAATTCCAAGCAGAATTAGGGTAAATAAAATTTTCATCGTTTTATTGGTTTTAATTGATCTTTAAAATTTTACCACTTTGACTGTAATTATTCAAAATGATACTATAGCAATAAGTTCCTGGTGACCATTCTTTAGTGTTTATGGTTATAAACTGAAAATTATGGGTATTTTTTAAATCCATTTTTATTAAAATGTCGCCTTTGATATCAAAAATCATCAGAGAGCCTTTGAAAACTGGCACATCTAAAGCTATTCTGAAATAAATATTTTCACTAGAAGGATTAGGAAAAGCTTCTACTTTAAAAGTATTAATATCTTCATCAATCACAGTAACAGTTGGATTAATGCTTCTGTTTAAAGTGTGCGATGCATAAGTTAATGCATAGGCATATTCATCAGGTGATAACCACATACCAATAATAGAATTCGCACTTAATCCGGAGTTAATCCATTGCCAAGTCTCTCCACCATCCTGTGAGCGATAAACACCTCCTGGACCCCCGACTTCATTAGAGACACCGAGATAAATATCATCATTTGAATTAATTATAAGTCCCTTTGCATTTAGGTTTTCTGTTAATGATATCCAGTTTGAGTTTATTTCATCATACTTATAACATCCGCCAATTAGAGTATAGTACTGTGAATAACTTGCAGCAAACAACTCGCCTGAAGAATTCAGCGCTAATGCTTGTATATAATGATAAAGCAATCCTATATGTTCCCAGTTTTCGCCATGATCAATCGAACGGTAAACGCCGCCTCCAACCCCCCCCAAAGGAGTTGTGCCAAAATAAACTGTTCCTGAGGGTGATATCATTATATCTTCGATGGTTTCATAATAACCAGCAGAAAAGATATACACTGTATCCCATGATTCGCCATAATCAAATGATCTTAATAAATATCCGATATTTATTCCGCCTCCCGCAAACATTAGTCCATTTGGACCAGCTTCTATGGGAGTATTATTCCCAAGAGTATAATTAACCTGATACCAACTTTCACCATAATCAGTTGACTTGTACATTTTTGAACCTGTTCCCGCAAATACATTGTCAAGAGAGTCAATTGCAATTGCACCAATTGTTTTTCCAAATAATCCTTTAAACTCCCACGTTTCACCTTGGTCATGAGATAAATAAACACCATTAGAGCCGCTGAAAATATCACCATTTTTATGAATGGTGATAGTCCAGGGATTGGCTGTATCAGGTGTCGGCACTATCTCCCAGAAATCCTGGGGAATACAGGTATTTCCTAACAAGAAGAATAGCACTACAAACAATGTGAAATGATGCATTTTCATTTTTTAGGTTTTAATTAAATTCATGATCAAGTGATGCCCGATTCTAAAGGTACAAAATATTTTGAATGAATGTAACACTGATTTCACATGTAATGAATTTAATTCTGATTTTAATTTTTACAATAAAAATCAATAGTGACCGACTAATTTTTTGATAAAAGGTTTTCACCCTCCAATAAGAGGTCAATCTCCATTTAATAATTCTAATCATCACTGCGCACACCTATTTATACCAAAACACCCTAAAAGGTCAGGGCAAAAAGTGAAATATTTTTCAACAAAATGAAAAATATTTCGTAAAGCCCTAATAATCAATGATGAAATTTTATGGAGAGAACATCACTACAAAATACACTATTGTATTGATTAAGCATGTTCAATCCCTGCGGGGTTGGATGATTTATCTATTGCTGATTTATTCTACAAATGGGTGATGCCTTCGGCATCAATTATACCCTTTGAGGTGTAGATTTCCAAAAGCCATATGCAGGCCGGGAAATGAAGTTGAACAATGCGAAACAAAGCGTGGATCGGGAAATGAAGTCGAACGAGGCGAAGCCGAGTGAAATCCCGATAAAAGTCGGGAAATGAAGAATGAAAGATAAACGATGAAGAATTTTTCATTTTGTATGCTTCATCCTTCATTTAGCGATCTTATACAGGAACTTTGATGTGGTAATAGGATTGTTCTTTGGGGGCCACTTGAAGGACATAATACTCGGATTTAAAATAGCTGGAAGTTATCCCCACTTATTCGGAATCTTTATCGCAATATTTATATCCTATCTTTTTTATTGGATTTTTTTCTTGTGAAATCAATTGTTTTATAGCTGTAAATACGATTTTAAACTGTTCATCATATTTCTGTTCCAGTTGTTCAAGTTTAAGAGCAAGTTCTTTATGAGTACCAAGCATTTTTCGAAACTGGACAAAAGTCCGCATAATAGCTATATTTACCTGAATAGCTTTATTGTTATTGACCACACTGGATAACATGGCAACGCCTTGCTCTGTAAAAGCAAAGGGTTTCGCCCCACCAAATAAACTTCGTGATGGTATCACATTTTGTGATACCACCCAGCCAATTTCCTCTTCGGTAAGTGTAAACATGAAGTCATCCGGAAAACGTTTGAGATTTCGTCGTACGGCTTGTTTTAAAACACGCGTTTCAATTCCATATAAGTTTGCCAGATCAACATCAAGCATCACTTTTTCGCCTCTGATGATATAAATGAAATTGGCAATGTTTTCTTCTCTTAAAATGATTGATTTATTCATGTCAATTATTGATCGCGGTATCACAATTTGTGATACCCAATTTGCAATTGCTTAAAAATTAACCCAATGAATCAAACTTCTTATTTCCATAGTCAACTGGCATGATCTTTTTGAAATATTTACTGATATTTAAGCCGTGATATAATTTATCCATAAACTGAAGAATTGTTACCCTGCTTACATGCTAAAACTGAAGGATGAAAGATATACAATGAAGAATTTTTCATTTTGTATGCTTCATTCTTCATCCATCATTTCCCGCTCTCCTTATTTTTAGCGATTCTATTCGGACATTCAGGAAATATTTTTATCTTGCAGAGGCATTCAGGAATCATTAAAACCGCACCGATGTTTACACTACAGAGCAAGATCAAGACCAGTTCCGACGAGTTTAAAAAGAATAGAGAGGAGTTCCTCAAGGTTCTCAGCAGGTATAAAGAGATACACGGCCAGGTGATCAAAGGCGGGCCGGAAAAAGCTGTCCAGAAGCATAAAGAGAGAGGCAAGCTGCTGGCACGCGAAAGAATCGATAAACTCATTGATCCCAACACGCCATTCCTGGAGCTGTCGGCTCTTGCCGCTTATGACATCATGGAGAATGAGCACCCGTCGGCCGGCATTGTCACCGGCATAGGTGTGATCCATGGCCGCGAAACAGTGCTGATAGCCAATGATGCCACGGTGAAAGGCGGCACCTATATCAAGGAAACGATAAAAAAGCATTTGCGGGCACAGGAGATAGCCATGGATAATCATCTTCCGTGTGTTTATCTTGTTGACTCGGGTGGGGTGTTCCTTCCGGAGCAGTCCAATGTTTTCCCCGACAGGGATCATTTCGGGCGGTTTTTTTACAACCAGGCACAGATGTCATCCATGCGGATTCCGCAGATTGCCATTGTCATGGGATCCTGTACAGCCGGTGGCGCATATGTTCCGGCCATGAGCGACGAGGCGATCATCATCAAGCAGCAGGGCACGATTTTCCTGGGTGGACCTCCGCTGGTGAAAGCAGCCACAGGAGAAGTGGTGACACCCGAAGAACTCGGCGGTGCCGAAGTACATACAACCATCTCCGGTGTGGCTGACCACTTTGCCGAAAACGACATCCACGCCATACAGATCTGCCGTAATATCTTTGAGAACCTCGACAAGAATGAACGCCAGGAAATTGACATCCAGCCTATAGAAGAGCCGTTATATGATCCTGAAGAACTGTATGGCATTGCCCCTGTTGATTTCCGAAAACTCATCGACCCGCGCGAGATCATTATGCGCATGGTGGATGGCAGCCGCTTTCATGAGTTCAAGGAAAGATACGGTCCGACCATTGTTACTGGATTTGCTCATATTATGGGATTTCCTGTCGGCATCCTTGCAAATAACGGTGTTTTGTTCTCAGAATCAGCACTGAAAGCAACACACTTTATCGAATTATGCTGTTCGCGCAAAATACCCCTGATGTTCCTTCAGAATATCACCGGATTTATTGTAGGAAAAGATTTTGAGAGGAAAGGTATTGCAAAGGACGGTGCCAAGATGGTTCATGCTGTAGCCAATGCCAATGTGCCTAAGTTCACCGTCATCTTTGGTGGGTCATTCGGTGCCGGCAATTATGGCATGGCCGGAAGGGCCTACAGTCCGCGCCTGCTCTTCATGTGGCCCAACGCCAAGATATCGGTCATGGGCGGCATGCAGGCTGCAGGAGTGCTGATACAGGTGAAAGAAGAAGCTTATAAGGCCAAAGGTCAGGAAATGCCACAGGCAGAAATCGACGCACTGCGGAAGAGCATACTCGATAAATATGATTTCGAAGGATCAGCCTATTTCAGCACCGCCCGTCTGTGGGATGACGGCATCATCGATCCTGTGGATACGCGAAAAATAGTGGCTATGGGGATTTCAATGTCATTGAACAAGAAGTTCGACGATCAGAAATTTGGGGTGTTTAGGATGTAACGGGTTGCAAACTGCAAGTTACAAGTTACAGATTAGAATAATGATTAACTATACTTTTAACCTGCAACCTGTAACCTGTAACCTGAAACTCATTAAAACAAAATAACATGAAAACCTTTCAAACTATCGAATTCGAATTAACAGATGAGATCGGCACTATCTGGCTGAACCGGCCTGAAAAGCATAATGCCATGGATGCCGAGATGATCGGCGAGATCATCGAGTGTTTTGAGCTGGTTGGTGAGATGACTGATGTCCGCATTGTGCTGCTGCGCGGACGCGGAAAATCGTTCTGTGCCGGCGCTGATCTGAATTATATGAAAGGCATTGCAGCATTCGGATATGAGGAGAACTACCAGGATAGTCTGCGGCTGGCAAAATGCTTTAACACCATATACAGATGCAAGAAGCCAACCATTGCCGTTGTTCAGGGTGCTGCCATTGGCGGTGCTAACGGGCTGCTGGCGGCCTGTGACTTTGTTTTCTGTGCTGACGATACCAAGTTCGCCTTTGCCGAGGTGAAGCTCGGCATCGTGCCGGCGACCATATCACCGTATGTCATTAAACGCATCGGGGAATACAGCGCCCGTGACCTGATGATCACAGGAAGACGGTTCCTGGGCAAGGAAGCCGAGTACCACCGGCTGGTGAATAAATCCATGCCGGCAGAAGAGTTGGAGAACCAGGTGAATGAAACCATAAAGGTCCTTATAACCAGCGGACCTGAAGCAATGGCAGCATGCAAGAAGCTGATCTATGATATCTCCAATGAATTGTGCATGGATACCATTATGGAATATACTGCAAAGGTGATTGCCGAACTGCGTGCATCAAAGGAAGGACAGGAGGGCATGGCTTCATTTCTCGAGAAAAGACAACCCAACTGGGTACATAACTAACCCCACAATTCATTGTGGGGGCATAAGCCAACAATCATGAAAAAACGTCAGATAAAATTCAGCCTCATCTATCGCGACATGTGGCAATCATCGGGCAAGTATGTGCCTCGTGTCGACCAGCTCAAACAGATAGCTCCTGTTATCATCGATATGGGGTGCTTCTCACGTATAGAGTCAAATGGCGGAGCCTTTGAGCAGGTATGCCTTCTGTTCGGCGAGAACCCAAATCAGACCGTGCCGGAGTGGACGAAGCCCTTTAATGAAGCAGGTATTCAGACCCACATGCTGGAGCGGGCGCTTAACGGTATACGCATGTTTCCTGTGCCGGCCGATGTCAGACGGTTGATGTACAAGGTAAAAAAAGCCCAGGGCGTAGATATTGCGCGATCTTTTTGCGGACTGAATGACCACCGCAACCTTGAGCTGTCAATTAAGGCTGCAAAAGAGGCAGGGATGATATCCCAGGCTGCGCTCAGCATCACCCATTCTCCGGTGCATACGGTCAGCTATTACATGGGTGTAGTAGATAAAGCGATTGAATACGGAACTGATGAAATATGCCTGAAAGATATGGCCGGGGTAGGAAGACCCTTCACCCTCGGTAAGCTGGTAAAGGCCATCAAAGATAAATATCCTCATATCCCTGTTCAGTATCATGGCCATTCCGGTCCTGGTTTTTCAGTGGCATCAATGCTTGAGGTGGCTATGGCCGGCGCCGACTACCTTGATGTAGCCATGGAACCCCTGTCATGGGGTATGGTTCATCCCGATGTCATCACCATTCAGGCCATGCTCAAAGATGCCGGTTTCGATGTTCCTGACATCAACATGAAGGCTTACATGGAGGCCCGTGCGCTGAACCAGAGTTTCATTGATGATTTCCTCGGTTATTTTATCGATCCTAAAAACAGGTTTGTGTCGTCGCTGATGATCCAGTCAGGTTTGCCCGGAGGCATGATGGGCAGCCTGATGGCCGACCTCAAGGGTGTCCATTCTGCTATCAATATGGCTCTGAAAGAACATGGTAAAAAGGAAATGAATGAGGATGAGCTGCTTGTTGCTCTTTTCGAAGAGACCGCCTTTGTATGGCCTAAGCTGGGTTATCCGCCACTTGTCACTCCTTTCAGTCAGTATGTCAAGAATGTGGCTCTGTTGAACCTGGTACAGATGGCCAAAGGCGAGGAGAGGTATTCGATGATGGATGAAAATACCTGGAGCATGATCGCCGGAAAAGCAGGCCTACTTCCGGGGCCGCTGGCGCCGGAGATCCTTGCCCTGGCAAAAAAACAGGGACGGGAGTTTTATACCGGCATACCGCAGGATCTGTTTCCCGATGTTCTTGATAAATACCGCGCGGAAATGAAAACACTCGGATGGGATACAGGTAAAAACGACGAGGAACTGTTTGAGTTTGCCATGCACGAAACACAATACAGGGATTTTAAATCAGGCTTGGCAAAGCAGAGATTCCATGAAGAGGTCGAAAAAATGAAATTGCAGAGTGAACCAACAAAAACCATAGTCGCCGTGAAAGATAAACAAGCTCCAAACAGAAGTGCTTACAGCAAGGAAGAGGTCACCGCACCTGTTGCCATTGCCGGTTTCGTAATCTATACCTTGAATACCCGCCTTATCGGTGATGACCATAAAACAAATGGCAGACATGATGTATGGTCTGCTATAGGCTTCTGGAGAAGCCACATGACCATGCATGTCAACTACGGGGGAAAGAATGTGGCTGTTACGATCACCAGGGCAAAAGATAAGGATTATGAATTGCTTATCGATGGCGGTGTTTTCAATGTAAAGCTGCTTTATATCGATAATGGAGAACTGGACTTCTCCATTAATGACAGGACCTGTTATGCAATGATATCCCGGTCGGAAGGTGACCTGTCGAAGGTGACCATGAATGGCAAGGATTTTATCATGATGCGTAATGACCTGCTCATGGACGAATCTATTCTTCGTGCTGCAGCAGGCGGTGGCGCAAGCAGTGATAACAGGATCATGGCTCCTATCCCTGGCAGGATATTCAAGTTGAATGTGAAAGAAGGCGACACCATCAGTAAGGGCGATGTGGTGCTGGTCATCGATGCCATGAAGATGGAGAATAACATCTCTTCGAAAAGGGATGGAACGATTAAAAAGATACTTGTGAAGCTGAATGATATGGTTGATGCCGGAACTAAACTGATTGAAATTGAATAGGTATTCAAGAAAATAACCCAAATTCCTTTACAACTATGGATTTCGAATTATCCGACGTACAAAAGATGATCCGTGACACGGTGCGTGATTTTGCTGAGCGCGAGGTACAGCCTGTCGCTAAGGACCTTGATGAGAAAGCTGAGTTTTCACCCGAATTGACCAAAAAGATCGGTGAGCTGGGTCTCTTTGGCATGTATCTGCCCGAGAAATATGGCGGCCAGGGGATGGATTATCTATCTTACGTCATTGCCGTGGAAGAGCTCGCAAGGGTCGACAGTTCGCAGGCTGCGACGCTGGCAGCCCATAACTCCCTTGGTATAGGACCTCTTTACAATTACGGGAGTGAGGAACAAAAAATGAAATACCTGCCCAGGCTGTGCACAGGTGAGGCGCTCTGGGGCTTTGGCCTTACCGAACCCAATGCAGGCTCTGACTCCAGGGGCACTAAAACCATCGCCAGATTGGAAAATGGCGAATGGATCATCAACGGTTCAAAGATATTTATCACCAATGCATCCGCAGATATTACCATTGGAAGTACCGTTCAGGCTGTCACAGGTGACAAAGATGGTAAGAAAGAATTCACATGTATAATCGTTGAGCAGGGCACACCGGGATTCAAGGCAGTCACCATGCATGGGAAGATGTTATGGAGAGCTTCAAATACGGCTGAGCTTTACTTCGATGAGTGCCGTGTACAGGAGGAAAATATTCTTGGGCAGAGAGGGCAGGGGTCAAAGATCATGCTCAGCACACTCGACAGTGGCCGTCTATCCATTGCCGCCATGGGATTGGGGCTGGCACAGGGCGCCTTCGAAATGGCCATGCAGTATGCCAAAGATAGAAAACAGTTCGGCCAGCCCATCATCAATTTTCAGGTCAATGCGTTTAAGCTTGCTGACATGGCCACCAAAATCGAACTGGCCAGGAACCTGCTTTACAAAGCCTGCTGGCTCAAAGACAATGGCAAACCCTTTGCCAAAGAGGCAGCTATGTCGAAACTGTATTGCTCGGAAGTCGCCAATGAGGTTGCCTTTGAAGCTGTCCAGCTTCATGGTGGTTATGGGCTGATGAAAGACTATGACATCGAACGCTTTTACCGCGACCAGCGGTTGCTGCAAATAGGCGAAGGCACATCTGAGATCCAGCGGCTGGTCATTTCACGCTATATCGGTTGCTGATATCTATGGAAAAGATCAGGATCACAGAAAGCCCACGTGATGCGATTCAGGGTCTGAAAAATTTTATTTCGACTCAGGCTAAGATTGACTATTTGAATGCACTATTGCATGTAGGCTTTGATGTGATAGATGCCGGCAGCTTTGTCTCTCCTTCTGCCATTCCTCAGCTCAGGGACATGGAAAAGGTGCTTCAAAAGCTGGATTTATCTCACACAAATACGAAGCTGATGGTGCTCATCGGCAATGTGAAAGGTGCGGAGAAAGCCAGTGAGTTTGAACAGATCACCTATCTGTCATTTCCCTTTTCTGTCTCGGAAACCTTCCTGAAGCTAAATATAAACTCCGGCTTTGACAAGGCCAGGCTGCTGATCGATGAATTCCTTGATATGTCGGTCGTATCCGGAAAAACACTGGTGGTCTATCTGACGATGGCTTTCGGCAATCCATACGGCGATAAGTGGAGTCCCGATATAGTGTGGAAATGGACGAATAAATTGATCAGCACAGGTGTTGAACATATTTCCCTATCCGACATCACCGGAGTAGCGACAACGGAGAACATTGCAAAGATTTTTACGGTTCTCAAAAATGAATTTCCTGAGACCGATTTTGGCCTGCATCTGCATACTACTCACACAAACTGGTTTGAAAAAGTCGATGCAGCTTTTATCAGCGGATGCCGTAACTTCGATTCGGTCATCAGCGGCTTCGGCGGTTGCCCGATGACAGGTTATGAGATGCTCGGGAATCTGGATACAGCATTATTGATTGACTATTGTGAAAAAAATAATATCTCTTTAGATATTGATAGAAAAGAATTTGTTCGGGCTGTCGAAAAAGCGGCTGCTTTTTATGCACTTGGGACATCACCCTCAATCCACTCTCATTCAGTCGAGCGAATACCGAAGTAGTGACACCAGGGGTGAGGTTATAACTTAACTCATACCATCTATGGAAGAAAAAATCTTATGGATCCCCGACAAGAAACGGATTCAGAATTCCCAGATGAATCAGTTCATCACCTATGTCAACAGTCAGTTCAATTACCATTTCGCCGATTATCCTGCTTTATACAGGTGGAGCATTGAGAATCCGGCGCAGTTCTGGGGTGAATTCTGGTATTACAGTGGGATAAAATATGATAAGGTTTTTGACCGTGTGGTGGATGATCCTAAGCGCATGCCTGGTGCCAAGTGGTTCCAGGGAGCACGGCTGAATTATGCTGAAAACCTGCTGCAGTTCCGTGACGACCGCGTAGCCATAATCTTCAGGGGAGAAAATGGCATTGAACGGCGTATCACATTTAAGGAACTTTATGATGAATCACATCGTGTTGTTGAAGGATTAAAGCGTCTGGGCATAAAAAAAGGTGATCGTGTAGCTGCTTTTATGCCTAATATTCCTGAAACAGTCATTGCCATGCTGGCTACTGCATCCATTGGCGCCATCTGGTCATCGTCATCACCCGATTTCGGCATCAAGGGAGTTCTCGATCGTTTCACACAGATTGAGCCCAAAGTCATTTTTGCCGCTGATGGTTATTCATATTCGGGCAAGTGGTTTGACTCACAGGAAAAGCTGAAAGGCATCCTCGATAAGCTGCCAACTGTAAAGTATGTGGTCATGGTCAATTTCACCGGAAACCTTGATCTGAAGAAGTTGCCTTCCTATGCCATGACGTGGAAAGAGATTGCCAGACCCGTTGCCGGTGTGATGGATTTTGTCCAGTTGCCATTTGATCACCCATTATATATCATGTATTCATCGGGTACTACAGGTCTGCCTAAAAGCATTGTCCACTCAGCCGGAGGAACACTGGTCCAGCATCTGAAAGAACTCATGCTTCACTGTGACCTCCGAAAAGATGACATAATTTTTTATTTCACCACCTGTGGATGGATGATGTGGAACTGGTTTGTGAGCAGCCTGGCCATTGGCGCCACTATTGTCTGTTATGATGGTAATCCGTTCCATCCTTCGTCCGACACTCTTGTCAAAATGACTGATGAGCTGAAGATCACCCTTTTCGGCACCAGCGCCAAATACCTGGCATCACTGGAGGCGGTAGGCGTAAAACCCAACGAAATATCTGCATTCCCTCACCTCAGGACTATTACCTCTACTGGCTCGCCGCTATCTGAAGAAAGCTTTGAATATATTTACAGGGACTGGAAGAAAGATGTCCAGCTGTCATCCATCTCAGGCGGTACGGATATCATTTCATGCTTTGTGCTCGGCAATCCAATGTTACCCGTATATCGCAGTGAAATACAGTGCAGTGGTCTGGGTATGGACGTGGATTGTTTTGACCTGAACGGTAAGTCGGTGCGCAATCAGAAAGGTGAGCTGGTATGCAAAACAGCATTCCCTTCCATGCCTGTTTATTTCTGGAATGATCCCGAAGGCGAAAAATATAAAAATGCCTATTTCACAGTTTATAAGAATATATGGTGGCATGGAGACTATATGAGCATGAGCGACCACGGAGGTGTGGTGATGTATGGACGATCAGATGCCACGCTCAATCCCGGCGGAGTGCGGATAGGGACATCCGAAATATATGCTGTGGTCGAAAACATCGAAGAAATTGAGGACTCCGTTGTTGTCGGGCAACAGTACCAAGGTGATGAGCGCGTCATCCTGTTTGTAAAGCTCAGACAAAATCATGAGCTGACCGATGACCTGATAAAAAAGATCAAGAGCCTGATACGCAGCTGCTGCAGCCCCCGCCATGTGCCGGCGGTCATCATGGAAACACCCGGTGTACCCTATACTATCAATGGCAAGAAGGTGGAGATTGCTGTCAAGAAATTATTGCACGGCGAGGATGTGCCGAACAGGGATGCATTAGCAAATCCGGCAGTGCTGGATTACTTCAAAAGTTTAAAAATTACGGGATGACCTCACCCCCGGGGGTGAGGTTTTAAAAATATCAAACATTCACCATGAAAACAAAACAATATGATGAACTATCCAAAAAAAGTGACCATAGGCGATATCACCGTACGCGACGGTTTTCAGCACGAAGAGAAATTCATACCCACCGAAGCCAAGTTGTGGGTGTTGGAACAACTCATCCTTGCCGGTTTTAAATACATTGAGGTGACCAACCTTGGCAATCCGAAGGGCATGCCGCAATTCCGCGATGCAGACACGTTGCTGAAGGGCATCCGTACCAACAAGAAAGTCCAGGATAAGCTGCCGGGAGTGGTTCTCACTGCCATAACGATCCGTGAAAAAGCCATTGAGCGTGCCATACAGCTCAAACAGGAAGGAATTGGCCCCGACCGCATTTTGCTCATGGTGTCGACCAGCGAATCGCACCATATACGGAATTCCGGGCTTAAACTGGCCGATTACTGGAAGATGTCGGAAGAGTGGATCAAAAAAGCAAAAGATGCCGGCATAAAAGTGAATGGCACGGTCAGCACCATCTGGGGTTGCCCTATTGAAGGACCGACGGAGATGTCAAAAGCCATTAAATTTACAAAACGCTGGTTTGACATCGGTGCCGATGATGTGGAACATGCCGATCATGACGGTTCTGCATCGCCCGACAGGGTATATAAATATTACTCCATGCTGCTCGACGCCATTCCCACGCCTGAAAAACACATCGTCCACTTCCATGTGACACGGGGCTGGGGCCAGGCTAATGTGCTGGCAGCGTTGCAGGCCGGCATGACCAACTTTGAAAGTACCATGGGCGGCATTGGAGGGCAACCAGCCAACTTTATCGACGGCTACCCTGTGGCAGGCACTGGTGCATATTATTATGATGATCCCAATATTGTCGGCCTGATATCAACAGAGGATACGGTGGTGATGATGGATGAAATGGGTATCGATACACAGGTTGATGTGGATAAAGTCCTGGAAATCGGACGCATGATGGAACGCATCATCGGAAGGAGGCTGCGGTCGGAAGCTATCAAAAACGGAAGGATTCCGAAGACATTAACAGGAAGATAGATAATATAGAGTTAAAATTTGCATTCCTTCCTGGCATTCTCAAGACAGGTCATTAAAAAATCCATGGCCGACTCATCAATAAATGGGGACATGACGAATGATTTCAAAGCCAATACTGGTTCCCCGTATGAAGTTAGACGCGACCGATCAGTGTATGACAGGGCAACGCCATTTCCCTCCTCCATCTGCCGGTAAAGAACTTTAAAAATCCTACGGTTGTAATCATCATTTTTTTTCAACTGCTCCACTTTGCCGGGATCCGTGGTCTCTTCGAGAAAGGCAGTCACTGCATCGACACCATCAGGATAAAGCCGGAAAAGGGTGACCGGTCCATAGTTGTAATTATTCACCAAGCAAGCATAGGATGTTTTTTCAATGCTGGCGCGCAATGTTTCAGCCATGGTCACGATGTGACCGATAATAGTCCGGTATCCTTCCTTACCTAGTAGTTTAAGGTTTGCCAAGGCAGACAGTACAGAACCTGCTGAACGGGATGCCTCTAAAGTGAATACACCGGGGTGATAGTTGCCAAATTGAAACAGATATGGCATAATCGAGTTATCCCTTGTGATCAGGTCAAGATCCTTACTGTTCTTGCACATGAACATGCTTGACACATAGGGTCCGTATCCGGATTTATGAAAATCCAGTCCGATGGAATCGGCAAGGTGAAGAGCACGTAAATTGATATGGGTATCCCATAAGGACCGGAGTGTTCTCATTGGAAATCCCATGGGATTGTCTTCGAAGTCATAATCATTAAATACTGCCCATGCCCAGCCGATCACTGCATCTGCATGAACATGAGGCCGGTATGGAAGTTTATATTCGTCCACCAGTTTATCGCGCAAGTGGACGACGTATTCAAGGTTATCTATCCCGAAAGCATCTGTGGTCCCCATTGTGGCGATAATGCATGCAATTTTCTCTCCCTTCTCCAGCATTTTACGCAAAGTCATTTCCAATGAAACGAGATCCATAGAGTTGTCACTATCGGTCGGAACTGTGACAAGGTTCTCCAAGCCGAGTCCAAGCCATCCGAGTACGCTGAGCTTAGCATAATGAGCTGCTTCAGAAGCTACGATATGCAATTTTTCATGCATGCCTATCCTGAAAACACCAGGAGAAGCTTTTTCAATGCCCAATTTCACACCGTATAAAATGGTTCCTGTACCCCCGAAGGTAAAAACACCTACAGATGTCTTCTGATCATAACCAACCAGGGCTTCACATATGCTGGCCACCTCAACTTCAGCCTGGCTCAGCTTGTAACTATATTCATCCCATATGACATTCGGATTGTAGATTGAGCAAAATAGCTGACCTATGATAGAAGCTATAGTAGGTGGGGGAATGACATTTTCCTGTGTGTGAGGATGACCCCAGATGAAATTGCCCTGCATGTAATCTGCGATATCGGTGATTGTTTCTTCAAGTGAGGACATTTTTTCAGACAGCTTTCTTGACCTTACCGAATCATATTCCAGTTTGGTTCGTGTCCCAAGAAAAGGCTGCCTGCCTTTCAGATTATCAATAGCATTTAATCCTTTGGCAACAGATTGCACAAAGTATGCATCGTGAATCGGATCGGATATTGGGGCAGGGAAAAATGTACGTACCTTCTTAAGCAAATCCTCGTACGAAACCCCCTCTGTCACAATTGAGGCAGATTTCACTGTACCAATATCTCCCAACAGCAACGATTCCTTCAAGCCAATCATATCAAGGATATTCTGTACAGCCGGTGAAGGATTTATAAGCCGGATCAGTGGTACCATTTTCGTATCATCGTTCTTTTTAATGTCTTTTGCTTCCTTAAAGAGAAAGATGAGTGATCGTACTCCGGCACTGGACATATAGTCCACACCGGAGAAATTAAGGAATGTAGTCACCTGTTGATCCTTGATAATGGTCATAATTTTTTTCTCGAAATCCGGAGCACTGGCAGCATCTAAACGACCAGAGCAATGTAAAATGATCCGGTTTACCCGTTTGTCGATTTGAATTTCCATTTTAATACCTGGTTTATAAATATTGTGAATAAATTGAATTGCATTGATGCTCTCAAAGGATATTTATAAATAAAATAAAAGAAGATATGCATTGTCGACTTAAACTACTTTAACATTTAAAGATACTGGAAGCTCAGTAAAATGTCTCGTTTAAGTTTATATTATAACTATAACGGATGCCATCTTTCGTAAAGATGGCATCCGTTTCAAGCGTATTCTAATATTTCCGCCTCGCCATTCAGGATACTCAATCCTGTCATCATCAATGCTTCGAAGTTATTGACGCTGGGATATAACAGGACATCTGCAATTTTACTGACACGTTGTGTGACATTCTGTATGAAGCGTTGGCTGTTGAAAATATAACCGGAGAGAAGGATGGCGTTGACATCGCCTTTGAGAACGGTGGCCATGGCGCCGATTTCTTTCGACACCTGGTAGGCCAGTGCAAAAGAGTAAAATATCGCCGTTTCATCGCCCGACAGCATACGCTTGTCGATTTCGTTGATGCTGCTTGTACCGAGGTAAGCAGCATAGCCGCCATCTTCGGTGATCATCCTGATAATCTGTTCTTCAGTATATTTCCCGCCATAACAAAGCCTCACCAAGTCGCCGACAGGAAGACTGCCGGTACGTGTGATGGCAAAGGGACCATCACCATCAAATGTATTATTCACATCGATCACTCTGCCTTTTCGGTGGGCGCCAACGGAAATTCCTTCCGATCCGATATGAGCTACGATAAGATTCAGATCCTCATAATTTTTATGCACTGACCGGGCGTATTTTCTGGCGACAAACTTATGGTTCAGGGCATGAAAGATGGATTTTCTTTTAAACAACGGGTGTCCTGACACTCTGGCGACCTCATCAAATTCATCGACGACCACCGGATCGACGATATAGGCTTTTTTTCCCAGAGTTCCGGCAATGTCATAAGCTATCAGCCCGCCAAGATTCACGGCATGCTTACCCATGACGCCGTTTGTAAGGTCTTCAATCATACGCTCATTCACCTCATAGACTCCCGACTTCAAAGGTTTCACAAGGCCGCTCATAGCCATGATCACCTCCACAAGATCCAGGTCAATATCGTTCTCCCGAAGTTCTTTCCAGATTATGTCGCGTCGCCATTCCTTCTGATCTGCGATTTCCTTAAAGCGATCCAGGTCCTCATGGTTGTGCTTGATGGTTTTAAGAAAGACCAGCTCTGAGTTCAGGTAAACAGCCACCTTGGTTTCGTGGGTTTCAGGGTAGATGATGAGTATCTTTTTAGAGATCATGAAAATGAAAAATTTGAAGATTTATTATTATGAATCACATATTCCTCCGGTACTGGCCTCCCACCTCAAAAAGTGCATCCGTTATCTGTCCTATGGAACAATACTTTGATGTTTCCATGAGTCTGTCAAAGATATTCTGATTGTGCAGTGATGCATTTTTCAGATCGGCGATGGCTTGTTTTGCTTCGCTTTCGTATGTTTTATGAAGATCTTTGAGCATCGACAGCTGATATTTTTTCTCTCTCACCGTAGCCCTGATCACTTCGCCAGGTATGGTCGTGGGCGAACCTTTCGACGACAGGAAGGTGTTCACTCCCATGATGGGCAGTTTACCGGTGTGTTTCATGTGCTCGTAATAGAGCGACTCTTCCTGAATTTTATTACGCTGGTACATTGTTTCCATAGCACCAAGTACGCCGCCTCTTTCGGTAATACGGTCAAATTCAAGCAGGACAGCTTGTTCCACAAGATCCGTCAACTCTTCGATGATGAATGATCCCTGCAATGGATTTTGGTTCTTGGCGAGACCTAATTCATGATTGATGATGAGCTGAATAGCCATGGCACGGCGCACCGATTCCTCGGTGGGTGTTGTGATGGCTTCGTCATAGGCATTGGTGTGAAGAGAGTTACAGTTATCATACACGGCATATAATGCCTGGAGAGTAGTACGGATGTCATTGAAATCGATCTCCTGTGCATGCAATGACCGTCCCGAAGTTTGTATATGGTACTTCAGCATCTGCGATCGTGCATTGGCGTTGTACTTAATCTTCATGGCCTTTGACCATATAAGCCGTGCCACACGGCCTAATACGGAATATTCCGGGTCAATACCATTGGAGAAGAAGAATGACAGGTTTGGCGCAAACTTGTTGATATCCATACCACGCGATGCATAATACTCGACGTAGGTAAAGCCGTTGGAGAGCGTCAGCGCCAGTTGTGTGATGGGATTGGCGCCGGCCTCAGCAATGTGATACCCGGAAATGGAGACTGAATAAAAGTTACGGACATTATTTCTGATGAAATATTCCTGAATATCGCCCATAAGCTTCAGCGAAAAGTCGGTGGAGTATATACACGTATTCTGTGCCTGGTCTTCCTTGAGAATATCGGCCTGGACAGTGCCACGCACGGTGCACAGTGTGTCGGTCTTAATCCGTTCATACACCTCTTTTGGAAGAACCTGATCGCCGGTGATGCCGAGCAATAAAAGACCCATCCCGTTATGTCCCCGGGGCAGTGTGCCCTGATATTGCGGTCTCTTTGTTCCTTTGTTCTTGTAAAGTAATGCTATCTTTTTCTCAACCTCGTCAGTAAGTCCATTTTCCCTGATATAGAGTTCGCATTGCTGGTCGATAGAGGAATTCATGAAGTAGCCCACCATGGTTGGGGCAGGCCCGTTGATGGTCATCGATACAGACGTCTTTGGGTCGCACAGGTTAAAACCGGAGTAAAGCTTTTTAGCATCGTCGAGGCAGGAGATGGACACTCCCGAATTACCGACCTTGCCGAAGATATCGGGTCGCTGGTGGGGGTCATGGCCGTACAAGGTGACAGAATCGAATGCTGTCGATAGTCTGACTGCCGGCATACCGTACGAGAGGTAATGGAAGCGTATATTTGTCCTTTCCGGTCCGCCTTCACCGGCAAACATCCGTGTCGGGTCCTCTTCCTCACGCTTGAAGGGAAAAACACCGGCAGCATAAGGAAATTCACCAGGTACATTTTCACGGAGATTCCATTTTAACACGTCACCCCAGGCTTCGTAATGAGGAAGAGTTACTTTAGGTATCTTCAGGTGCGACAGAGACTCAGAGAAGGTTTTGACTTTCATCTCTTTGTCACGGACCTTATAAACGTACTCACCTTTCGCGTACGACTCTTTTTTCTTTGCCCAGCTCTTCAGTATTTGCCGGCTATGAGCATCGAGTTTCATCTCCAGTTTTTTGTAGACATGTTCCAGCCTGTCGATGAGCAGTTCGTCACCCAAATCTTCCTTTATTGTCTGGATCGATTTCTGCAGGCCATACAGGCGTTGTGCGACCTCAGCCTGGCTCTCGGTCCACTTGTTATAATTTCTGACTGTGTCGGCGATTTCCGAAAGATATCTTGTCCGGTGGGGCGGAATGATGTGTATTTTCTCCGACAGTTCAACCATTTTCCTGAATGATGTACCGAATTTCATGCCTGTCTTTTCCTCGATGATGTGGATAAGGGCATGGTAGAAATTATTGACACCCGTGTCATTGAACTGTGAGGCGATAGTACCATATACCGGGATGTTGTCGGGATCTTCATCCCATAATTTATGGTTACGGGCATATTGTTTCTTTACATCGCGCAAAGCATCAAGTGAGCCACGTTTATCAAACTTGTTAAGTGCAATGATATCGGCAAAGTCCAGCATGTCGATTTTCTCGAGCTGAATGGCCGCGCCATATTCAGGTGTCATCACATACATGGATACATCGCTGTGATCAATTATTTCGGTGTCGGACTGACCTATGCCGGATGTTTCCAGAATTATGAGGTCGAAGCCGGCAGCCTGTGCGATGCTGACGGCATCCTTCACATATTTCGACATGGCCAGGTTCGACTGGCGTGTGGCCAGAGAGCGCATGTATACACGGGGATTGCTGATGGCGTTCATGCGTATGCGGTCGCCAAGTAACGCCCCTCCAGTCTTGCGTTTGGAAGGATCTACTGAAATGATGGCCAGGTATTTATCAGGGAAATCAATCAGGAAACGGCGGACAATTTCATCGATCAATGATGATTTGCCCGAGCCTCCTGTACCGGTGATACCCAGTACCGGCACCTTCCGGTCTTTGCTCATCCTTTGCAGATCGGCCAGGAACTTTTTCACCGTCTCAGGGAAATTCTCCACAGCCGAAATAACTGTCGCAATAGTTCTATAGTCTTTGTATGTAATATCCCCGACTTTCACTTTTATGTTTTTACCTGTGGGAAAGTCGGATTTCTCCATCACATCATTGATCATGCCCTGCAAACCCATCTTGCGGCCATCATCGGGGGAATATATGCCGGCAATACCATATTCATGCAGTTCCTTTGCTTCATCAGGCAGTATTGTTCCGCCGCCGCCACCAACTATTTTGATATGTCCGGCACTTTTTTCCTTTAACAGGTCATACATGTATTTGAAGAATTCCATGTGCCCGCCCTGATAACATGTAACAGCGATGGACTGGACATCTTCCTGGATGGCACATTCAACAATTTCGGCTACGGATCGGTCATGTCCGAGATGGATGACTTCGGCGCCTGTCGCCTGAAGTAGGCGCCGCATGATATTGATGGCTGCATCGTGGCCGTCAAATAAGGATGTCGCTGTTACAATCCGGATGTGATTGTGTGGTTTATAGGGCTCTGAATTTACCATGTAATGGGGTATTCTTTGTTGCAAAGATAAGGATTCTGTTGATATTTGAGATTTATTTGGTATAATTGTATCCTTAATGCATTAAATTCCAGATATGATAAAACAAATCATTTTCGCTATAACCGTCTTCATCACACTTGCGGTTTTTGCCTATACCATCCGTCGCATCATCGCCTTTTTCAGATTGACACAACCCTTTCCTGCCGGACGCATCACTGACAGGATAAACGTTATGCTGAAGGTCGCCCTGGGTCAGAGTAAAATTTTTCGCCGCCCGGTTATCGGGTCATTGCATGCCCTTGTCTTCTGGGGTTTTTGTGTCATTTTGTTCGGTAGCATCGAGATGATCATCGACGGGCTGGCGGGGACAACACGCATCCTTTCATTTCTGGGACCTGTTTATGATGTGCTTATCGCCTCAGGCGATATTTTTGCCTTACTGGTGCTGATATCCATCATCGCCTTTATGGTGCGCAGGCTGTTCTTGCACATCAAACGGTTCACAGGCACCGAGATGAAGCATAAATCGCATATTGACGCCAACATTGCATTGATCCTTATTCTATTATTGATGGTCTCTCTGCTGGGATTAAATATCTTTTACATGATCGATACCAGGATACAGGGAGCCGGGGTACAGGGAGCATATCCTGTAAGCCAGTTTTTATCGCAGTTTTTTTATGACATACCGGAGAAGACTGTTGTCACATGGCATGAGGTCTTCTGGTGGACACATATCCTGATGATCTTCCTCTTCGCCAACATACTCCCCTATTCCAAGCATTTCCATGTATTCATGTCGGTGCCGAATGTATTTCTAAGCCGGCTTGAACCGCTGGGATACTTATATGAAATGAAGAATGTGACAAAGGAAGTTAAGCTGATGATGAATCCCGATACGGCATTTTCGGCTGTGCCTGAAGGAGTGCAAACGGCCGTTGCCCGTTTCGGTGTAAAAGATGCTGAAGATGTGACCTGGAAGAATTATCTGGATGCATTGACATGTACTGAATGTGGCAGGTGCACTTCTGTGTGTCCGGCAAATATCACAGGGAAAAAACTCTCTCCCAGGAAAATCTTTATGGACCTTCGGGCGAGGATGAAGGAAAAAGGACCAGAGCTTATCAAAAACGGCAAAGGGTATTCTGATAGCAAGTCGCTGATCCGCGATTATATTTCGGTTGAGGAATTGTGGGCCTGCACTACCTGCAATGCCTGTGCCCAGGAATGCCCCGTCAATATCAATCATCCATCACTGATTGTCGATATGAGGCGTTATCTCGTAATGGAAGAAGCTGCCGGCCCTGGCGAGCTGAATGCCGTTTTCACCAACATAGAGAATAACGGCGCACCATGGCAATTCTCTCCTGAGGACCGCATCCTGTGGACGAATGACCTGACTAACTCAAAAGGTGAAAAGATCACCGTGCCGATCATATCAGAACTTGCTCTCCAGGGTAAAACTCCTGAATATCTTTTCTGGGTCGGAAGCACAGGAGCCTTTGACGACAGGTATAAAAAAGTTACCAGGGAATTTATCCGGATCCTGGATTACTTAAATGTCGACTATGCCATTCTTGGGAAAGAGGAATCCGACTCTGGCGACACAGCCCGGCGTGGCGGCAATGAAATGCTTTTTCTGATGCAGGCTTTCACAAATATCGAAGTGCTGAATGGATATGGCGTGAAAAAGATCATCACCTGCGACCCTCATGATTATAACACCCTGAAAAATGAATACCCTGACTTTGGCGGACATTATGAGGTTTTCCATCATACACAGTTTCTGCGTGACCAGATTAAACAAGGGAACCTGAAGATCAGCCCAGACATCTTCAAATCGAGCATCATCACCTATCACGACCCCTGTTATCTGGGTCGAGCTAATGGTGAATATACAGCACCACGTGAGGTATTGCGTGCCCTCCCTGCCCGAAAAACAGAAATGCAACGCTGTAAAAGCTTTGCTTTATGTTGCGGCGCCGGCGGCGGACAAATGTTCAAGGAAGCTGAAAAAGGTGATAAAGAGGTGTTTATTGAAAGAATTGAAGATGCCATCGCCACAGGAGCCGACATCATCGCCACAGCCTGCCCATTCTGTATGACCATGATGACCGACGGGATCAAATATAAAAATAAGGAAGAGACAATAAAAAATCTGGATATTGCTGAGCTTGTTTCACAGGCCATGTCTTTATAATCGCATTTAACTGGCCCAGGTTTTCAAACCTGGGTAATATGAATTCTCCTATCGTCAATATAACTCTGCATGGGAATCAATAAAAAATACTCAAGAAGAGAATTTCTCAGCACCATTGGATTGACGATGTCGGGATTGTTCATCGGAACTTCTGGATTAGCCAGGGGTCTGATGGATCTCCATACAGGAAATGTCGGCACCACCAAATCAAAGGTGGCTGTTACTCTGGCTGACAGTTATGAACGTGAACTTATAAAACAAAAGATTCAACACCTCTTTGATGCTTTGGGAGGTATTGGCGATGTGGTGCACAGCGGCGATAAAGTGGGCATTAAAATTAACCTGACCGGCGGTTCTTCATGGGCTAACGATCTGCAGCTTCAGGGTGTCGATATACGTGAGTGTGCCTGGACACACCCTGAAGTACTCCGTGCAGTAGGCGAACTTATCATCGATAATGGTGTGAATCCAAACGACATCTATATTGTCGAAGCCATCTGGGATATGTCGTCCTATTCCCAATTTGGCTATCAGAGTATACAGCAATATCTTGGTGCGCAGTTCATCAATCTGAATGATGATGCACCCTATTCGTCTTTCATCAACGTGCCAACCGGTAGCAATTATTTCTTTTATAGTTCATTCATCATGAACCGGATACTGGAAGAAGTAGATGTCTTCATTTCTATTCCTAAGATGAAACAGCATTATTGTGCCGGGGTCACACATTCCATGAAAAATCTGATTGGTTCGGTGCCACTTCAGTATTATATGATGCCGACTCAGCAGGGTACGCGCTCCAAACTGCATATCGAGGGAGGAAATGTAGGATATCACCTGCCACGATCAGTGTGCGATCTGAACATGGCCAGGCCGGTGCATCTGGCTGTAATTGATGGAGTTAAAAATGCCAGAGCAGGTGAGGGGCCCTGGAATCCTACCTTTACCCCTTATGAACAGAATATGTTATTGGCAGGCAAGGATCCTGTTGCCACCGACAGCATTGCCTCATATGTGATGGGTAATGATCCCGAAAAGGCTCAACTGGAATGCCCTGATGGTTCTATATGTGATAACCACTTGTACCTCGCTCACCAGAAAGGAATGGGCACCAATATTCTCAGTGAGATAGAACTGGTCGGAGATGGCGCCGGGTCAGTTTTTGGTGTGGATGATGATTTACAGGCAGCGATAAATAACCGGATCAGGTTCTACCCCAATAATCCCAATCCTTTTACATCTTTCACTACGTTTCATTTTTCTATCCCAAGGGCAGGAAGTGTCGACTTACGTGTGTTTAATTCCTTAGGTCAGGAAGTTAAAACCTTGGTTCATGGAACCATGCCATCGGGAGAGCATAAAGTGGAATGGAGAGTAAACGGATTGCCATCAGGGATTTATCATGTCAGGCTTAGTGTTGATGGCATTCATCTCACACAGCCGGTGCTGCATCGGAGTAAATGAATCATTCAGGCAGAGGGCATTACTCGGCCTTAACTTCTTTCACAGCTTTTATCAGCTCCGGCAGCACTTTATGGACATCACCGATGATGCCATAGTCGGCAGCTTCGAAAATGGGGGCTTCAGGATCTTTGTTGATAGCCACGATAACCTTCGATGAGCTGACACCTGCCAGGTGTTGAATGGCCCCTGAGATGCCAAAAGCCATATAAAGGTCAGGTGCAATGATCTTGCCGGTCTGGCCTGTATGTTCTTCATGAGGCCGCCATCCCTCATCCGATACCGGTCGGGAGCAGGCTGTCGCAGCGCCCAATAACCCGGCCAATTCCTCCAGTGGTGCCCAGAATTCCGGCCCTTTCATACCTCTTCCACCCGACACGACGATCTCGGCATCGGTAAGGATAATCTTGCCGGTAACTTTTTTTACCTCAACGACCTTCGTTTTGAAATCCTCGTCTCGTAATGTAATGTCAAAGTTTTCTATTGTTGCATTGTCGGCGGTTTCATTTATATGAAAGGAGTTTTGAGAAAGGGTGAGTATTTTAACCGGTGATTTGATCACCACATGAGTAAAGGCTTTACCAGTGAAGACTTTCTTTGGCACGGTAAACGGTTCAATGCTGATGGGCACACCTATTACACCTGATCCGATACCGGCTTTAAGTTTAACAGAGAGTCGCGGGGCAAGAGCCTTTCCTGTGGAGTTATTGGAAAGAATGACCACCTGTGCATTTTCGTTCCGTGCGGCCTGCGTGATAGCTGATGCAAATGCCTGGTTGACAAGTTCATTCATCCGGCTGTCGTGTACAGCCAGAATTTTATTAGCACCATAACTGCCCAATTGCTTCAACTCCTCCTCAGCTACCTGGCCAATGGATAATGCGGTAACAGATGTATGAAGCATATTTGCAATTTCGCGTGCATAAGAAACCAATTCAAAGCTCAATTTTTTGAATTTTCCGTCCCAATTCTCAGTATAGACAAGGACTGCCATAATTGCCAATTTGTTAATTAGTCAATTTGTTAATGTGCCAATGATTAAATTGTTAAACATTGTTTTTTGAAGATGAAATTATTTTTGTTAATATTTTAGTAATGCTATGAATTTGTTCAATTAGATGATCACTGAATTGGTAATTTCTTGAACTTTTACATAAGAGCAACCAATATTCTGTTTCATCAGCTTCTTTTGCAGCTATTTTCAGCTTATGAATAAAATCTGATTTACTTTCTGCGTTTTGAGCTTCTCTGACACCTGCACCTATTGAAGTTCCGGCTCGAAGTAGTTGATTTGAAATTACAAATTTTCTATCTGCTTCCAGTTTTTCAACAAATTCAATTATATCTAATGCAAATTTAAATGTCAGTTCTACTATAACATTGCCTTTCCTTGTATCCATAATTCTCCCCCCTCATCCCAAATATTTATTTCGATAACATTTCAAATCTCAGCAATAATATTAGCACATTATCAAATTGACTAATTAGCACATCATTTATATCACCTTCGCTTCACTATGCAATAAGCTTACCAGCTCCTTCACATTCTCCGGATCCACCAACTTGCATTTTGCCTTTGGAGCAGGAAGCTGATAACCGACATAATCTGTCAATGATTCGGCAGGGACAGGTTCAAAAACCCGCAGAGGCTTCTGCCGTGCCATCATAATCCCACGCATCGAAGGTATCCTTGGTTCATAGGCTATACCTTTCTGAACAATACCCACAAATGGTAACTGAACAGCAAGTGTTTCCTTGCCGCCATCTATTTCCCTGTTGACGATTACCTGTCCACCCTGAAAGTTCAGGGCTGAAACGGATGATACTGAAGCCATATCCAGAAATTCGGCCACCATGCCGCCTACCATTGAACCATTGTAGTCGCTCGATTCGATACCTGACAGAATAATATCGTATGGTTCTTTTTTAACCACTTCACTAACCTGCAGAGCCACATCATAGGCATCTTTGGGACCGGCATTGATGCGGATGGCATCATCGGCACCAATAGCCAGCGCTTTACGCAGCGTAGGCTCTGTATCGGGTCTGCCGACAGTAATAACCGTGATCTTCTCAATGGCGCTGCCCGGCTCTTCTTTAAGCTGAAGGGCTCTTGTCAATGCCAGCTCATCCCACGGATTGATAATCCACTGGACACCACTGGTGTCAAAGGCCTTATTATCAGAAGTAAATCTGATTTTGGTGGTCGTATCGGGAACATTGCTAAGACATATAAGAATTTTCATTATAACTAGAATTTATATTTGCTCAATTGAACCCTAATCCTTCATCATATGCCTTATTATCACGATCTTCTGTATTTCCGATGTTCCTTCATAGATCTGTGTCAGTTTGGCATCACGCATCATTCTTTCGACATGGTATTCCCTTACATATCCGTATCCCCCATGAATCTGGACAGCTTCGGTTGTCACTTCCATTGACATATCAGCAGCATATTGTTTAGCCATTGCACTTGCCAGGCCAAAGGGTTTGCCCTGGTCTTTAAGCCAGGCTGCTTTCAGACAGAGATTCCGTGCAGCTTCAATTTTCACAGCCATATCTGAAAGCTTAAAAGCAATGGCCTGATGGTTAATCAGCTCGGTACCGAAGGCCTTTCTTTGCTGGGCATACTGAAATGAACGTTCAAAGGCACCTGCCGCTATGCCAACAGCCTGGGCCGCAATGCCTATCCTGCCGCTTTCCAGAAGTTTCATGGCAAACTTGAATCCGGATCCATCCTCGCCTATTCTGTTTTCTTTTGGCACTCTGACATCGGTGAACATAACAGAGTGCGTATCGGAGCTGCGCATACCCATTTTGTCTTCATGCGGTCCTAGGGTGATGCCGGGTGTATCACGGTCAACAATGAATGCGTTGATCCCTTTGTACTTCAATTCCGGATGGCTTTGAGCGATGAGAAGATATACTGATGCCGTGTTGGCGCTGGATATCCAGTTCTTCGTTCCGTTGATGATGTAGTGATCCCCTTTATCTTCGGCCAGGGTGCGTTGCATGGTGGCATCAGAACCAGCTTCCGGTTCTGACAGAAGAAAAGCACCTAACTTTTTACCTGTCGCCAGATCACGGAGGTACTTATCTTTTTGTCCTTCTGTGCCGAATTTTTCAATACCATAGCAAGCAATCGAATTGTGGACTGAAAGAATGACGCCCACGGAAGCATCCACTTTCGAGAGCTCCTCTAGTGCAAGAAGGTACGAAATGGAGTCAAGGCCTCCTCCCTCAAATTTCGGGTCAACCATCATACCCATAAATCCCAGTTCAGCCAGATTTTTAAGGTGCCGGGCAGGAAATTCTGCTTTTTCATCCCTTTCGATAACATCCTTTAACAGTTCCCGCTGGGCATAATCTCTTGCCGCCTGCTGGATCATCAATTGTTCCTCGCTAAATTCAAAATCCATTTTGTGAAATTTTATGACCTCACCCTCGTACTGGGGTGAGGTGAACAAAAATACGAAAAATGCCTGAATGGCAAAATTATATTGGCAAAGAGTGCTATTTTACGTTATATTGTTTATAAAATCTGTCATTCGTTCCATCACAAATTCCTCTGCCTGCTGGTGTGGGACATGACTGCAACCGGGGATAATTTCGGATTCAAGGCGGCCTTTCACTGCTTTTTGAATAGCATGTAGCTGTGCAACAGAACCATATTCATCATCAGCACCCTGAATGAATAGAAGCGGGGAAGTAGTACCCGGTAGGTAATCTTCTATATTCCAGTTCCTGTTATCGGGATGCGTCCAGATATTTGCCCAGCCCCAAAACATGGAGTCAGTTTGATCACCATGGTATTTGTACAGACGTTCTTTGAGGTCACCATATTGATAGGCCAGGATAGCGGCCTGTAAACCCTTGGCCGAAACTTCTTCGACAAGTACATGCGGGGCCTCAACGATAAGTGCTTTGACACGCTGTGGAAAACGTGCAGCAAAGATCAAAGCTATGGAGCCGCCGTCGCTGTGGCCGATAAGTATCACTGGTTTTTTAATAGATAATTTTTCAAGAATTTCAGGAAGGACAACCAAAGCCTCTGTGTGAAGGAAATCCGGTTTCCTGGCCTCTTTAAGGGGATCGGACTCACCATATCCGTATCGGTCATAGACTAATGCAGGCAAATGAACCTCTTCACTTAATTTTTCGGGGAAATCTTTCCATTTCCCGATGCAGCCTAATCCTTCATGAAGAAAAATAAGCCATGGTTTACCTGGATTGTTAAATCGCTCATTTACAAATACATAAGACAAGCTGTGCCCGCTGACGCATACCGTTGACTTTTGGTTCATTCCGGAATATTAAAAGGAAATATCAATCACTGTTTTTCTGGCAATCTCAAATTCAGTTATAATTTCCCTGATGATGGTTGATGCAGGTTTGATTTCATCAATAAGCGCCGACACTTGTCCTATCTCCAGTTCGCCTTCTGTAAGGTCTCCTTCAAATATACCTTTTTTAGCCCGTCCTCTTCCCAGAAGTTCTTTTAATTCTTCCACAGTGGCTCCGCTGTCTTCCATATCCTGTACCTTCCGGTAAAACTCATTTTTGATTATTCGTACCGGAATGATTTTTTTTAGTGTGAGAACAGTATCACCATCCTTTGATTCGAGAATTTTCTGTTTAAACGAAGGATGGGCCGAGGATTCCAGTGAAGCGGCAAAACGAGTGCCTATCTGAACGCCGTCGGCTCCAAGGGCCATGGCCGCCAGCATGGCATAGCCCGAACCGATCCCTCCGGCAGCAATCAATGGTACGGAGATGGCTTTTCGGACAAGAGGGATTAAAACCATGGTTGTCGTCTCCTCAATGCCATCGTGTCCTCCGGCTTCAAAACCTTCAGCAACTATAGCATCCACACCGGCCTCTTCACATTTCATGGCAAACTTAACATTTGACACAACATGGGCAACAAGGATTCCGTGTTCCTTTAAAAGGGAGGTATATTTTTTTGGATTACCGGCAGATGTAAAAACAATGTTCACACCTTCTTCGATGGCGATGGAAACCATTTCGTCAATCTGTGGATAGATAAGAGGCAGGTTAACGCCAAAAGGTTTACTGGTAGCGGCTTTGGTTTTTCGTACATGCTGTCTGAAAATGTCGGGGTACATAGAGCCCGCGCCCACTAAACCCAGGCCTCCTGCATTGCTCACTGCTGAAGCCAGCTCCCATCCGCTGCACCAGATCATGCCACCCTGGATGATGGGATATTGTATGCCAAATAATCCGGTAATCCTATTTTTCATCCGGCTTGTCAGGCTGCTTTTCTTCGGTATGATAAACCTCGATGGTATAATCGGCAGCCATGGCTGCAATAGCGCCGACAGCAGCAAACACCGGCAGGAGCACTGCTCCGACGACACCTACTGTAAGGGGAAATTCCATGATGGATTTACCCTGGTCGTTTTTAATGATGATACGGCGGACATTTCCTTCATGGATGACATCTTTGATTTTCCGCAGCAGGTCTTCGCTTTTGACCTTGAATTCCTCTTTCATTTCTTCATACTTCTTTTCTTCCATATGTTTTGAATTTATTGGTAATGGATTCACCACTGCACTCACTTTGAAAATGAGATGGCCAGGGTGAGTTTATTCTCCTCTTTTATATACTACAGAAACGACTGTTACATCATCACCACCCATATTGATGGTCATACCATAGGGTCTGGCGGGATCAATTGTAATTTGAGCCGCGCCGGCTTTACCGGTGAGCTGTTCCCAAATGGTGACAGCCTGATGCACTCCGGTGCCTCCTGTCGGATGACCCCATCCGATAAGACCACCTGTTGTATTCATGGGTATTTTACCATTCCGGGCTGTTTGGCCAGCGGCGATGAAGTCAGCTCCTTCGCCTGACCTGGCAAAACCCAGAGCTTCAACAGTCAATACGCCAGCAATGCTGAAACAGTCGTGGACTTCAATGGTAGCCAGGTCACTGATGGTAATGCCGGCCGACTCAAGTGCCTGCTTGGCTGCCTTTTTTATCGTTGTCAGCTCTGTTGGATCAGGTGGATCATTAGTGATATTCCTTTCGACCTGGGCCCATCCGACAATTTCAACGGCCTCTTTTGCGGGAATACCCACCCGCTGCAATCCTTCCTCTGAAACAATAGCAATTGCTGAAGCTCCATCCGACACCTTGGAGCAATCGAGCGCATTCAGGTTATCGACGAAGGTCTGTCCGTTAATTTTCATCTCGTGATAAAATTTTTCCAGGTCGTCGACTTTGTTTTCATATTCCTGTGCTGTCGGACAGAGCCTGGCATTTTCAATGGCATTGCGGAACCAGCGGGCCATACCTTTTCGTGTCCGTTCTTTTCCATATTTTTCATAGTAAGCTCCTGCCCTGTCGCTGAACTGGCCGGGGAAAAAGTAGGCATGACCGTTCTTTCTTTTCTGGAACCATCCGGCACCAGCCAGGATGTCAGCGCCATATATGGCTTTCATGGAATTCTGTACCTCCACGCCGACGGCGAGGACAACATCGGCTGTTTCCGACAATACCGACCGGATGCCGCTCATCAGGGCGAGAGCTCCGGAGGCGCAGGCACCTTCGGCACGGGTGCAGGGTTTCCATTGCAGACCTTCATCGATCATGGGTATAAATCCTGCCAGGTGACCCTGTTTATTAAAACGCGAGGCCATAAAATTACCTATCACACCTTCATCAACCTTCTCTGCTCCTCCGATCTGCTGTAATGTGCCCTGGCCTGCCTCACGGATGTAATATTCCAATCCCGGACGTGGTTTCTTGGGGTCAAATTCTTTACGGCCTGTTCCTAAAGAAACGGTGTTATAACCACCCACCATATAAACTTTCCTTCTCAACTTTTTCATACTAAGTCCTTTATATTATTAATTCGATATTTAATTGAAATAGTCATTTATAGGCCCATATGCATGGTAGAAACCTGTCAGCAAAACAGTATTGACATCATTTTCATTGAATGCGACCTTATCTGCCACCAGTTTTTTCCCGATCTCTTTTGAACGGGAACCATATTTTTTCGCCAGGTTGGCACCAAATGTCGTCATGGCATGCAGCTCATCAAAATAAGCCTTCAGCATGGCATCTTTCTTATCCCTGCTGAAATTCACCGCCTTCCAAGGTTTAAAGGATTGTGGCATGGGGCCAAGAATCGTGTCGCATTTATCTTTAAAATTGGATATGGGCATATATTCCTTTTTATCAAGATCATAGATTCCGACAGGTTTGCCTTTTTCATATTTCAGAAAGCCATCTTTCTGGGAGCCATCGGAATACTGTCCTCCTTTTATTCCAAGCTCCATCATTTTATCAAGAACGTCACTGTGAAGATCTTCATTTTTAAGGAATGGGTTCATAACCCGCATAATAAACTGGGTCACGTCAACACCGACATAATCGATCAACTGAAAAATTCCCATTGGTCTGACCATATAATCCTGTGTAATCCTGTTCATGATATAAACCGCCTCAACCAGAGGCATATCTTTGGAGAGCCGGAGAGCTTCGTTGATACCATGCAGAGCATCGCGAATGAAATGTCCGTTCCCGATAAAACCGGCGAAGTCGTTTGAAGGCACTATGACCTTGCGCAGGTTTTTGGCATAACTCCTGGCAAATTCCGCCATTTCGATGTTGGTGTCTCCGGTTACTATCACTTCGACAAGTTTCTGCACAGCAGGAGGATTATAAAAGTGAAAGCCAAGTATACGCCCGCCCAAACCAGCTTCATGCTCAATGATATGGATTGGCACTGATGAGGTGTTGGTAAAATACCACGGCTTGTGAGGATTGTTTTTATCGATCTGGGATAATAATTTGACCTTAAGGTCTTTGTCTTCGTTTATGGCTTCAAAGATTAGTGTGGAATCATAAGCCACTTCGATTTTAGTGACAGGCCTTACAATGTTAAGAACATCAAAAATATACTGATCTATGATCTCCATGTTTTCGATCAGGTCTTCCCTGTCGGCATATATTTTTCTGAGAAGCACTGATTTCTTTTCAGCCATCTTCTGCACTTGGGCTTTCAAGTACTTCATCAATCCCGACAATCCTGCCTGTGACACATCCACTGCGTTAAGGGTATAGGTTTTGTCTTTGTTTTCTGGTTTGAGGCTCAGGTCAGCCATTTCAACTGCTGTAAGCAATAATATTCCGCTGCCCATTTTCCCTGCTGCGCCCAGTACGGTTACATTCTGTAATCTTTCGTCGTAACTCATATAGTATGATTTTAGTTAATTATTCTTTGTTTCACCGCACTGAAGTGTGGTGTTGAAGTGTGGTGTTATTCACCAGTTTGGTTTACGTTTTTCGAGGAAGGCTTTCATTCCTTCTTCACCTTCATCTTTGAACTGGGAACCGAATAGTACCGATTCCTCATTACATCCTTCGTCGAATTCGCAACATATGCCCTGGCGTACTACATATTTAACTTTTTTCACTGCCTTTGGTCCCTTAGAGATAATGGTCTGTGCTATCTTAATCGTTTCGTCCATCAATTGATCGGGTTCGACAACTTTTTGAATCAGGCCAATTCTCAGGGCATCTTCAGCTCCAATCATCTCACCGGTCATCAGCAGATAAAGGGCATCGGCGAGGCCGACCAAACGCGGAAGGCGCTGTGTGCCTGCATAACCCGGTATCATGCCAAGGTTTACCTCTGGCTGACCAAACCTGGCTTTTGAACTGGCAAGACGGAAATCACAAGCCATGGCGAGTTCAAGTCCCCCACCAAGAGCATAACCATTGATGGCAGCAATGACTGGTATCTCCATAGTCTCCATCCTCCGGAATGTATTTTGTCCTGTCCTTGAAAATCCTTCTCCTTCATCGGGGGTCATATTGACCATTTCAGCAATATCAGCACCGGCGACAAAAGCTTTGCCCGCACCTGTGATGATCATCACCCTGACAAGCTTATTTGACGAAACCGTAAAAACAACATGATCCATTTCTTTGAAAAACCTCGAATTCAAAGCATTCAGGGCTTCCGGGCGGTCGATGGTGACAATGGCTATGCCATCCTTGATGTCAACCTTCAGGTTTTTGTAATCCATTGGCAAATTAACTTAGATTCCAGATAGACTCGTGTCGAAAAACAGGGTGAATTATCCCCTCACAAATATAAAAATATCTGAATCACTGCCAAAATTTTTACAGGAAACCTTATGCAGGAAAAGTAAAGTAAATGATCCTAAGAAAGTTTCAGTCAATAGTAACTTTTACAGGATATTCTTAGATAAGATCAGCAATACTCGGTTTTGAGTCTCTTCTGGACCACAGTCGAAACATTTTGAACAGGAATCCTGTCCTGTGTCATACTATCTCTTTCACGGATTGTGACTGTATTATCCTGGAGGGTCTGATGGTCAATGGTAATGCAATAAGGTGTGCCGATGGCATCCTGTCGTCTGTAACGCCTGCCGATAGCATCCTTTTCCTCATAAAAGCACATGTAATCGAATTTCAATGTATCCATGATTTCACGGGCTTTCTCGGGCAGGCCGTCTTTCTTAAGTAAGGGAAGGACAGCCACTTTGACAGGAGCCAGAAATGGAGGTATGTGAAGTACAACACGTTCAGAACCATCTTCAAGCTTTTCTTCATGGTAGGCATGACTCAGCACAGCCAGAAATGTCCTGTCAAGACCGATGGATGTTTCGACGACAAACGGCACATAACTGGTATTCAGGTCAGGGTCAAAATACTGAATCTTTTTACCTGAAAATTTTTGATGTGAGCCAAGATCATAATCTGTCCGGGAATGAATACCTTCGATTTCCTTAAAACCTATCGGGAACTCAAATTCTATATCAGAGGCGGCATTGGCATAATGTGCCAGTTTCTCATGATCGTGAAAACGGTATTTTGTAGCAGGTATGCCTAATGACAGGTGCCACTTCATCCTTTCTTTCTTCCAGTAATCAAACCATTCAAGTTCATCACCGGGTTTGACAAAAAACTGCATTTCCATTTGTTCAAATTCTCTCATACGGAAGAGAAACTGCCGTGCAACGATCTCATTTCTGAAAGCCTTGCCGGTTTGGGCAATGCCAAATGGTATTTTCATTCTGCCTGTTTTCTGAACATTGAGGAAATTCACGAAGATGCCCTGGGCTGTTTCAGGTCGCAGGTAAATCTCGCTGGCTTCTTCACTGAGTGATCCAAGCTGTGTGGAGAACATCAGGTTGAATTGCCGTACTTCTGTCCAGTTTTTAGTACCCGAAATCGGGCAAACGATCTCCAACTCTTCAATAAGTTGCCTGATACCAGGCAAGTCATTGCCGTCCATGGCTTTATAGAGACGTTTAGCTATAGCATTGCGCTGGGATTTCAGCTCAAGCACACGCGGAAAAGTGGTCATGAATTTCTCCTGATCGAATGCATCTCCAAAGCGTCTGGCAGCTTTTTCCGCTTCCTTTTCAATCTTCTGCTCAATTCTGGCCATATAATCTTCAACCAGCACATCGGCACGGTAACGCTTTTTTGAGTCCTTATTGTCGATCATCGGATCACTGAAAGCATCAACATGGCCTGAGGCTTTCCATACCACCGGGTGCATGAAAATGGCCGCATCAATACCGACTATGTTCTCGTGGTATTGCACCATAGCCCTCCACCAGTGGTTTTTAATGTTCGTTTTCAGTTCCACACCATGCTGGCCATAATCATACACAGCACTTAATCCATCATATATCTCGCTTGAAGGAAACACGAATCCATATTCCTTCGAATGGGAAATGATCTTCTTGAAAAGTTCTTCGTTATTTATCATGTCGCAAAAATAGATTATTTCTCAACACCACTCCTTAACATCATATTTCAATATAATATCAATAAAAGGGGAACACTATGAACACAGCGACGTCCCACAGGGTATGACTGATCATGTTGACTACCATCGACTGGTAACGCAAATAAAGCCATCCCCAAAAAAGGCCACAAACCAATGCAGCCACAACAAGCATAATGTTGCCGCTGGCGAGATGCACACCTGTATAAATCACCATGGTGAGGTTAAATCCTATCATTTTCCCAAATTTTAATGACAGGTTCCTTTGCAAAAATCCCCGCCAGAGTAATTCCTCACCAGGGCCGATCAGGAGCACCATTAAAACAACAATTCTCAGCGGTGCAGCCCCTCCCTTAAATGCATATATTTTGCCGATTTCCTGACCGGCAAAACCGAGTATATGACGCGATAAAATGTCCCCGACAAAGAACACCGCATAAAGAATGACTGCCGATAGAATTCCGGTAATTAGTTTTCTGATAAAATCGGTTCCGATATCTTCTGAAAGTATGAGCCTGTAATTTCTTTCCATCAGTAAAGCCAATCCGATCAAAACGACCAGGTTTGAGCTCATCCACCACCAAAAATCGAAACCACCGATAGTCCTTATGACGAACAAGGGTACAAACATGAATATGGCCAGTAATGTAAACGGGAATAGATACACCTTACCGGACCAGGAATTCATGGGTTTATTCATTACTGTTAATTAATGAATGCATAAATAAATAATGACAGTGTACAGAGTATGCCAAAGGCCAGGTTGAGTGTGGCTGTTGCACCATCGAGGGTAATAAAATCCATGGGTTTTTTAGGATGAAACCGGCTAAGGGCCTTACGCCACAGGATAATGGCCAGGGGCAGGGCAAAGATGACAATAATGAAGGGCAAGGGCATGGCCGGAATGTTTGGCGAGATAAGGCGGGGAATAAAAATAAAGCCATAAATGATGATAAACGGACCAAAAATCAGGAAAGCATAATACCGCAACGATCCTTTATCACCGAGCAACGAAGCCACCGTGAAGATCTTTCCCTGATTATCCGATGCAATATCCCGCCAGTTATTGGCATGAAGAATGGCTATGACCAGGAGTGCCATAGGGACAGCCCAGAGAGCCGGTATCCATGAAAATGTGCTGCTTTGCACATACCATGCCCCAAGAGAGCCCAGGATACCAAAATTCATGAATACAGCAAAATCCCCGAATGCATGGTATTTAAGGGCGATTTTATCACCGAGTGTATAGAAAATTCCTATAATAAGTCCTGTTATGCCGATCACCAGTAAAAAATAACCGCTGAGCCATGTTAGAATAAGGCCAATGATGGTACCAGTGACAAACAACAGTATGGATACCCGCTTGGCTTCCATGGGGGAAAGGATACCCCTGACAATACCTCCGCTGACAGGTGTCGGCACAGTATCAAGACCCTTCCGGTAGTCGGTTATGTCGCTGAGAATGTTTGCAGCGGAGTGCAGGATGACCATACCCAGCAAGGCCAATACAAACACTCCGGGCCGGAATGGATAATTGCCGTAGAGTGCCGCCAGCACAGTACCGAAGATCACCGGCATGGTTGAAGCCGGCATGGCAAAAGGCCGAATGGATATCCACCATTTTTTCAGTGTCGGCGTATTCAGTGCATTCATCAGTATACAGATTGATTTTTATTTTTAAAAAAGTGCACAAAGATAAAGGAAAATCTTGTCTAGAACCATCTCTTTCTTTTCATGTAGATATACATTCCAATGCCAATTGCAACCATGATAGCCAAAATAAATGGGTAGCCCAGCTTCCAGTTAAGCTCCGGCATGAACTGGAAATTCATGCCATAAATGCCGGCTACCCAAGTAAGGGGAATAAATATGGTAGCGATCATGGTGAGTGTCATCATGATGTTGTTCATCCGGTTTGCATTGTTCGATACATGAAGATCCATCAGGCTGTTTATTGTTTCCCGGTAACTTTCAATGGATTGTACGAAGTGACTCAGGTGATCTAATATATCAGCGAAATAGGTATAAGTCTTGGGATTGATCAGCACCGTTTCTTCAATGATCAGCCTTCTGAATTCATCTGTAAAAGGGAAAATGGTTTTTTTCAGAAAAATGAGCTTCTTTTTATGGCTCATGATGATCTCGGCCATCTCATTGGAGGGTCTGTGTATCAAATTGTCCTCAAGCTGTTCAATTGATTCCTCCAATGTGTCAAGAACCAGATAATAATGATCCACAATATTATCGATCAACCTGTACAAAAGGTAATCGCACCCCTTGCTGCGTATCTTACCCTGACTTTTTAGTATCCTGTCCCTGATCTGGTCAAATGAATCACCGGGTTTTTCCTGGAACGACAGGATATAATCCTGCCCCAGGATCATACTGATATGCTCTGGTACAATGACATCATTCTCCACATCATATTCCAGAAATTTTAATGTTAAGAAAAGGTATTGATCATTATCCTCTGCTTTAGGGAGGTGTTCCGCATTGCAAATATCCTCCTGATGCAAAGGATGGATAGCGAAATGGTCACAAATTTGCCCGATGACCGTAAGGTTTCTGAACCCGGTGACATTGATCCAGTTGATCATGCCAGGTTTTATTTCCTTTAATATCAATGATGGATCATCACTTTGTATCCTGAAATGCCTGGTTTCATCATATTGGATTAATTCCAGTTGCGTTTCATACTGTGTTCTTTCTCCTGTATAAACGAGCGTTCCTGGTGGAGTTCCGGCTGTTTTGCTTAATTTTACATTTAAAGTGGACATATAGTATTTTTGATTTTTAAAAGTACAACAATAGTGATATTCTCCATTATTTTTCTAACTTTCAGCGGTCATTTGGCTTTGGAAGTGATACTATACTTTTATCGCTTCTTTATCGTTCAATACAAAATAAGAAAACATTGAGCATTTATAAGCAAAAAAAGCGTTGGAAAATACTCCTGTTTATTATCGCTGTTCTGATTGTCACCGGATCATTGTGGTATTCCAACATTATGGTCAGGAAAATTGCCGAGAAAGAACGTCAGAATATCAGTATATGGGCTGATGCTGTCCAGCGCAGAGCCGATCTGGTCACTTACACACAGGAATTCTTCAAATCTATTGAAGATGAGGAACGCAAGCGTGTCGAGCTATTGGCCGAAGCCACACAACGGCTGGTCCTTGCCGAAAACTCTGAAGAGCTGACCTTCTATTCCGAGATCATCTCGGGGAACACCACCATTCCGGTCATTCAAACCGATGCAGAGGGAAATATCATCGGTGTGAAAAATATAGACTTTGATACATCCCTGATTAAAAAATTAGAGGGTGAATTACAAAAAGAGTTTTCTATTTATGAACCTGTTACAGTGGACGTTTTTGGCAATATTTCCTACCTCTATTATAAAGATTCACGGACATATACAGAGATAAGGGCTTATCTTGATGACCTTGTTCAGTCGTTCATTTCAGAAGTTGTGCTGAATTCCGTATCCGTGCCGGTTATCATTACCGACAGCACGAGAAAAAAAGTTCTTGAATATGGTAACCTTGACCCGCAAAAGATGAAAGAACCGGCCTTTTTAAGCAAAACGATTGAGGAGATGTCATCACAGCATGATCCTATTGTCATCGATTTTGCCGGCCAGGGAAAACGGTATATTTTCTGGAAGGATTCCTATTTGTTGACACGATTACGGTTTTATCCGGTTGTCCAATTCGGGATTATCGGTGTGTTTTTACTTATTGCCTATCTGCTTTTCAGTACAGCCCGCAAGTCGGAACAAAATCAGGTGTGGGTGGGGATGTCAAAGGAAACAGCTCATCAGCTCGGTACTCCCTTATCTTCAATGATGGCATGGATAGAGCTGCTAAGATTAAAACAAATGGATAATGACATTATATTGGAACTGGAAAAAGATATCCAGCGGCTGGAAATCATTACCGACAGGTTCTCCAAGATAGGCTCGCCGGCTAAACTGATACCTGAAAACATTGTTAAGGTCATTTATGATTCTATTGACTATCTCAAACCCCGGACATCAAAAAAAATCATTTATAAAGTCAACCTGACACCAAAAAAGGAGATCATTGCCCCACTAAACATTCACCTTTTTGAATGGGTTATTGAAAATCTATGCAAGAATGCCATTGATGCCATGAATGGCGTAGGTTCCATTAATATTGACATAACTGAGGATAATAAGCACGTTTATGTTGATATCACCGATACAGGCAAAGGTATCCAGCGAGCGAACCATAAAGATGTCTTCAACCCGGGATTCACAAGTAAAAAAAGAGGCTGGGGCCTCGGGCTGTCCCTTTCACAACGAATCATCAGAGATTACCACAAAGGACGCATATACGTCAAACAATCCGTGATCGATAAAGGTACAACATTCAGGATCGCTTTGAGGAAGTAATGGCCGGCATTTATATACATATCCCTTTCTGCAAACAAAAATGTTATTATTGTAACTTTTTTTCCGTCGCCTCCGCGAAATACAGGAAAAACTTTACTGATTCCCTTTTGAAAGAAATCACGCTGCAAAAAGATTATCTGGAAGATGAAGAAATCCACAGCATTTATTTTGGCGGAGGGACACCTTCTCTTTTAAATCCATCAGAAATAAGCAATATCATCGGTGAATTACGAAAAGTACATCGAATAAATCAATCAGCAGAGATAACTTTGGAAGCAAATCCTGATGAACTCAGCAGGGAGTATCTGAAAGAGCTCCATCTGACGCCGGTCAACCGGTTAAGTGTCGGTATACAATCTTTCCACCAGGAGGATCTGATTTACCTGGGACGAGTACATGACTCCCGACAGGCTATGGATTGCATTCATGACGCATTGGATACAGGATTTATCAACCTGAGCGTTGATCTGATCTATGGCATGCCCACTCTAATCAGTGAAAATTGGATTAATAATCTTGACCGCGCTGCCTCATATGGTATACCGCATATTTCTGCCTATGCTCTGACCATCGAACCAAAAACCGCTATACACCATTATATTAAGCAGGGAAAAATATTGCCGGTGACCGAAGAGCAAGTCATCAGCCATTTTAATATTTTATGTGACACTATGTATAGGCATGGCTATCAGCATTATGAGATATCCAACTTCTGCAAGGAGGGTTGGTACTCACGTCATAATACCAGCTACTGGCAAGGGAAAAAATATCTTGGCTTAGGCCCATCATCCCATTCTTTCAATGGTCATTCCCGACAATGGAATATCGCTCATCTTGGTCAGTATATTCAGTCGATTGACTTGGGAACCGTGCCTTGTGAATGCGAAATCCTTACACTAGTTCAAAAATATGATGAATATATTATGACTTCCCTGCGGACGATGTGGGGATGTGACCTGAATATCATCAAGGAGAATTTCGGAGAAGTATATCTAACGCACTTCATGTGTGAGGCAAAAGAGTATCTGAATTCCGGTATGATCTTCCAGGAAGGCAGCAGGATTGTTCTGACCCGCAAGGGGATTCTCATTGCCGACCGGATCGCTTCCGATCTTTTCATGGCCGATGAGGGATGACTATTTTATCAGCCTGATTTTTAGATAAACCGGTTGATGGTCGGAGAAGGTAAAACCATCAGCGAGAGTTTTAACATCGATGAGTTCGATGTTTGGCGACAGGACAAAAAAGTCAATGATGGTCGTTTTGGTCTTACCATGTACATATGGTTCGTTAACATCCCTGTTTGTTGGTTGTGACGGGTCAAAAGCCCATTGCCACCCGGGGGGGAGGAAGTTCATCGGAATGGAAGGATCGATTTTTTTCACTATATCGTCCGACGTTATCAGGTGTTCATTAAAAGGAAGCGGATTTTGGTTCCAATCGCCGCCAATGATCATATAATTCCCTTTGGCATATTCCTTTTCCATGACTGTCCGGAGAATTCCCAGTTCTTTATCGCGAAGCATTGCAGCATCGGCAAAAGCTGAATTATGGGTATTTATCACCACCAATTCATGACCATCTGAATTCTTATATCGCGCTATGAGGTAACATCTGTCAAGCATGAATAGTTTCTTCGGCCATGAATAATCCGATCGAAAACTATGACGCGATGCCCCTAAGGGTGTAAAATGGCTCAGTGTCATTATTCCAGCCCTGACATATCCCATAGGCTTTTCAACAGGAACAGGCACAAACTTCGAATAATAATTTATGGCAAACATTGAGGCATAAGCAGGGAAGACTTTAACAATGGCCTCCACCTGATTTGTATAATAACTTCTTTTTGCCCGCTGGTCTACCTCCTGAAGCAGAAGAAAATCGGATGATTTAATATTTTTCAGGGTGTTAAGAATACCTTCCTGGTATTTCGAATAATCTGCATATGAGGGCCTTACCTGGTTCCCGCCTTCATAAAAGAAGTCCATTTTCTGACCAAGACCGGCATATCCGATATTCCATGTTATCAGAGACAATGTATCATAATTGTCGTTATAGGATATTCCCTCACCTGTAATTTTAACCGGTTCCTCCAATCCGGGATTATAATCACTGATGGTGAACCAACATAGGATGGCGACGAATGCCAGAATACATATTATAATTATCCACAAAACCATTTTTATAAGGAGTCTTAAAATTTTAATCATGACTAGTATTTTATGCATAAAGGTAACCATATTCCAAGCTTAAAAGTGCATGTCATGACCTTCATAGATGAAAAATCCTCCAAAGGGACTGACATCCAGTACAAGTATTTTTTTTATTTTTACATCACTATAATTAAGAACTATGCTTATCCTGGGAACCATCATAAAAAAAGCCATTGAAATAAGAAGCCGGCTTCCATATGAAACCAGGAAGACAGACGCATTCCATGCCCAGCAGAGGGTACTCAGAAGACTGTTGCGTAAAGCTCAGTTCACTCATTTTGGAGAACATTATGGTTTTGATGATATCTTAAAGCAGGATGACCTGATTAAGGCTTTCAGGGAACGAGTGCCATTACACGATTACAACTCCATTTTTAATAATTGGTGGTACCGTTCGCTGAATGGTGAGCCATATATAACATGGCCGGGCAGTGTAAAATATTTTGCATTAAGCTCGGGCACTTCCGAATCGTCGAGCAAACACATCCCTGTCACCTCCGACATGCTGCGGTCTATTAAAAAGACAAGCATCCGGCAGCTTCTGTCACTGGCCAAATATGATTTCCCGACTGAATTCTATGACAAGGGCGTGCTTATGCTGGGCGGCAGCACCCATCTGCAGTATAATGGCAACTATTATGAAGGTGATTTATCAGGTATTTCAGTCAGCACTATCCCTTTTTGGTTTCAACATTTTTATAAACCGGGACGAAGAATATCCAAAGAGCGTGACTGGACGACAAAGCTGGATGAGATCATTAAAAAAGCCGACCAGTGGGATATAGGAGTTATTGTTGGAGTGCCGGCATGGCTTCAGATATTACTCGAAAGAATAATCAGCTATTATAGCCTCAGAACCATTCACGATATTTGGCCGAATCTTTCCATTTATGTTCATGGTGGCGTTTCATTCGAACCCTATTTGAAAGGCTTTGAAAAATTACTGTCCAGACCTCTTACATACCTTGAAACCTATCTGGCATCAGAGGGGTTTATCGCATACCAGAGCCGGACAAATGCCAATTCCATGCAGATGGTGCTCGACGACGGCCTTTATTTTGAGTTTATTCCATTTACTGACCAGAATTTCTATAGTGACAGTGGGCTCCGGCCGGATGCCGAAACATTGACCATCAAGCAGGTGGAAGCAGACAAGGAATATGCTTTGATACTCAGTTCCAATGCCGGGGCATGGCGTTACCTTATAGGTGATACCATTAAATTCACTTCCAAAGAAATGAATGAAATCATCATCACCGGTCGTACTAAACACTTTCTGAATATATGCGGTGAGCACTTGTCGCAGGATAACATGAACCGTGCAGTCAGGATGCTTGAGGATGAGTCCAATATCGAGATCAGGGAATTCACCGTTACAGGTGTTAAATATGGCTCCATGTTTGCACACAAATGGTATCTGGGAACCGATAATCCTATTGATCCCAAACTGGCAAAAGAAAAAATCGATGCATACCTGAAAATTCTTAACGACGATTACCGCGTTGAACGCATCGCAGCCATAAAAGATATCTTCATCGAAATCCTTCCATCTGAAATATTTTACAACTGGATGAAACGATGTGGAAGAGAAGGTGGTCAGAATAAATTTCCAAGAGTGTTAAAAAATAAAGCCCTGTCAGACTGGGAAAACTATTTACAAACCCTTAAAAACAAATCTGATTAACTATGATTGACATGTTGTTCGAAGGCATTATTCTCGGGATCCTCATTTCCATAACCATCGGACCGGCATTTTTTACAATTGTTCAAACCGGCATACATCGGGGATTTTCTGCCGGTTTGATCATGGCTATCGGCATTTCTCTGAGCGACATCGCTCTTATTACCATCAGCTACCTTGGTGCTTCCATTGTTCTTTCGAATCCTGAAAACAAACTTTATATCGGACTGATCGGAGGAGTCGTCCTGATCATCTTCGGTATTGTGACGTTCAGACGAAAACCGGAAATATTGCTCAGGCGCAGCAGCAAAAATAAAACACCTCTTAAAACACCGGGACCGCTGACATTTTTCTTTAAAGGATTCTTTATGAATATCCTTAATCCTTTCCTGTTACTATTCTGGTTGACGGTTATGAGTTGGGTCACAGCCAAGGCTGAACCCGGGAAATTGCTCAATTATGCCATACCTTTTTTTTCGGCGGTTGTGGGAACTGTATTTTGTTTCGACCTGCTCAAATCGTTCATCGCAAACAAAATAAAGAACTACCTTAAGCCCAGGAATTTACTATGGATCAATAGAATTGTCGGAATTTCACTGATCATTTTCGGTATCATTCTGATCGTAAAAGTCATCTTCTTTAAGTAATTATCCGAAACTGAAATTATTTGAAATATCCTGGTTCAGCGGTATTCCGTATCAGGAGGGTGACTCATTGCGGCGGATATCTTTGATATTCAGCTGCAATGTTATATTCCCATTCCATTCATTTTCCTCTATGTTGTAACAAATATCAAAGGGCAGGTTTTTTTCGATATAATCATAATAATCGCCCAGCTGGAAAGCTATGGCTGAATAGGGAAAACTCCTTATTTCGGGATGGGTCACGGTCAGCTTCAAATGATTTTTCCCGACTTTTCTCGCATAGCCCGTATCCGCCACACCAGTGGTCAGAAAAACAGGTTTCATGTTACCCGGGCCAAATGGCGCAAACTGGTTGAGAACACGGTAAAATTTATTGGTTATTTCATTCAAATTGATTTTAAGATCAACCTCAATTTCCGGAACCAACATATCATCGGTAATATGCGTTTTGACATATTCCTCAAAACGGTCGCAGAATTTTTCCAGGTTTTCGGGTTTTAATGACAGACCGGCAGCATACTTATGTCCGCCGAAATGTTCAAGCAGATCGCTGCATGCATCAATCGCTTCATAAATGTCATAATCCTTGATTGACCTGGCCGACCCGGTAATTAATCCATTGGTTTGGGTCATAACGATAGTCGGACGGTAATAGGTATCGGTTAATCGTGATGCGACGATACCTACAACGCCCTGGTGCCATTCAGGGTGATAAACCACAGTGGTTTTCTTATTGATCAACCGTTCATCACTGGAAATGATCTCCAGAGCCTGTTGTGTAGCGAGAGCATCAAGGTTCCTGCGTTCTGTATTAAAAGCATCGATCTGCTCGGCCAGTTTACGAGCATAAACGATATCATCACTGACCAGCAGCTCGACGGAGTTCCGTCCACTTTCAATGCGTCCTGCTGCATTTATCCGTGGGCCTATCAGAAATACGAGATCGCTGATACTGAGTTCGCGGTTAAAAATAAAATTTGATGGATTATCGGTATCTTCTTTACGAAAAATGTTGCAGAATTTAAGGATAGCTTCAAATGCCGGCCGGGGATCGGAATTGATGAGGCGAAGGCCATGGTAGGCCAGAATCCTGTTCTCCCCCGTGATAGGCACGATATCAGCTGCAATACTGACAACGACCAGGTCGAGATATTTTTCCAGTTCAGAAAAAGGAATATTTTTCTTTATGGCAAAGGCTTGAATAAGCTTAAAACCAATGCCGCAGCCTGATAGCTCTTTATAGGGGTAGGTGCAATCTTCACGTTTGGGGTCAAGCACGGCATAGGCTTCAGGAAGTATCTCTCCCGGACGGTGGTGATCGCCAACGATGAAATCTATATTCCTGTCTTTGGCAAACCGGATCTTTTCAATAGCCTTAATACCACAATCCAAAGCAATAATCAGAGTAAAATCATGCTGACCGGCAAAATTTATCCCCTGGTACGAAATACCATATCCTTCAGTGTATCTGTCAGGGATATAAAAATCAACGTTTGAGTAAAATTTCTTCAGGAAAGTATATACCAAAGCCACCGCGCTGGTGCCATCCACATCATAATCACCATATACAAGAATCTTCTCATTCCTGCTAATGGCCAGTTCGATGCGGTCAATGGCCCTGTCCATGTCCTTCATCAGAAAAGGGTCATGGAGCTTGGAAAGGTTTGGCCGAAAAAATTCCCTCGCATCGTCAAAGGTGAAAATACCTCGTTGCACCAGTAAATGTGCAATATTGTAATCAATATTTAACGCCTGGATTAAATGATCAACCTTCTCATAATCACCAAGTTTTTTTAATACCCAGCGCTTTTTCATGATCTGTCTTTTGTTTGTAAAGTTAACTAAACTCCTTATCAAAAGTGAGTCTGCAGAAATAAATATTTTGGACTCACGATCATTCCCATATCGTTTGACTGACTTACCTATTTATCAGGAATTTATCTCTTTGTGACCCTGCTTATTCATTATTTCCCGGGAGATCAATTTTTAATATTTTTGTTTTGCCTATGCGACAAGTACCTAAATATACTTTCCACTATTTTGCCGGTGATATCCGATTATGGATCATTCTATTCTTTTTACTACGGCTCTATGGCATTACCAATCCTCCTCTTGAGTCGGCACATATCTGGCGGCAGGTTACTGTATTCATATACGGCTTTTTTTTCTACACTTATCCTATGGGTACTGGCATTTTTATATGGTCACAGGATTCCGGCAAGGATTTGCTGAAATACTTCAAAATCTCGGCAGGGTAGCTGAAAAATTTTACTAAGAATCCCGACTAAATTCCAAATTTCAAAAGGTGGATCTCATGGCTTTAACCGGATCTAGCCTCGCTGCGGAATAAGCAGGCATAAATCCAAAAATAAAACCAATAAATCCTGAAACAGCTAAGGCGAGAACAATATTTTTTACAGTCAGGATCAGCTCCATGTTAAGGACATCTTCTCCCAGCAAGGTGCCAAGAAAAACAAGGATAAGTCCCAGTATACCTCCGAAAATGGAAAGGAATACCGCTTCAAAAATATACTGCAGAAGGATGAAATATCTTTTTGCGCCTAATGATTTCTGAATGCCAATCTGGCTGGTACGCTCTTTAACTGACACAAACATGATGTTGGCAATGCCAAAGCCCCCGACAAGGAGAGAAAATCCCCCTATGATCCACCCGACTATTGAGATAACACCGAAGAGGTTTTCAATGAACGTAGTCAGCATGCTGATCTCATTGATCTCGAAACTGTTCTCGGCCGATGGCTTCAGTTTTCTTACTGAACGCATGATACCGGTCAGTTCATCCTTAAGTTCATCATTGGATACATTGGCTTTGGATTTTATGATAATGGTCATGCCTCTTTCCCGCATATCAACCAGATCTCTGGTAAATTGAACTGGCAAAAGCACAACATTATCATGCGAGTTGCCGAAGTTATCATTACCCTCTTTTTTGAAAACGCCGATCACTTCAACTTTTCTTCCCATCAGTGTGATTTTTCGTCCAACCGGATGTAAATTACCAAACAAGTTGGTCGCAATGTCATTTCCAATTACGGCAACGGCACGCCCACTGTTAGACTCGATATTTGTAAAATATCTGCCATCGTCCAGTTCAAAATGGATGACATTATTATAATCCTGCGAGACAGATGAAATATAGACATTATCAATATGCCTGCTTTCGAATTTCACTGTCTTGCTCAATCCAAATTCAATGGTTGCTGCTTCAGTACCCTGGCTTCTTTTCTCAATCTCCTTCAGCTCTTCGATCGATGGTTCAGGCCTGTTCCAGTACTTCCACCAGGGCATATTTGCATCACCTATCAATGGCCACTTGGTGATAAACAGAACATTGTCGCCCAATGACTCAAAACTTTTCTTGATAGACATTTCCATTGAATCAAAGACCGTAAAAACGGATATGATGGAAAATATACCAATGGTGATGCCCAACAGGGAAAGCAGTGTCCTCACCTTATTGACAATGATGGCATTGATGGCGAAAATAAAACTTTCGATGACCAGTTTGAACGCTAACATGCTTGATGGATATCGATGACAATGTCATCGCTCTGTAAAAGTACAAATTAAAACTAAAATAAAAGCGTGGTATTAATTGTTTCATGCCCCGATTTTTAATAAAATTGCACGAAATATCTTTTATTTATTGCCTGATGGAGCAGCCAAAAAAAATCAATACAGCACTTATTTCGGTTTTTGACAAAAAAAACCTGGAAAAAGTCATCAGGACATTGGATGACCTCAGAATTAAAATCCTGTCGACAGGTGGCACATTCGATTATATAGAAAAACTGGGCATCAATGTCACATCAGTTGAATCCCTCACCAGTTACCCCAGTATTCTTGGGGGAAGGGTAAAAACATTACATCCCAAGATTTTCGGAGGTATACTGAACCGGAGAAACAATGATAATGACCAACAGCAACTCAATGAATTCGGCATACCGTTGATCGACCTGGTCATCGTCGACCTTTACCCCTTCGAGGAAACCATAAAATCCACTGATGATGAACATGAAATCATCGAAAAGATTGATATCGGTGGTATATCACTGATCAGGGCTGCAGCAAAAAATTACCAGGATGTTCTGGTGGTGCCTTCAACCACTTTTTATGATCAACTCATTCATTTATTAAATACCGGAAAGGGATACACGTCACTGGCCGACCGTAAGTATTTCGCCACCCAGGCCTTCAATGTTTCATCACATTATGACTCACTTATCTTCACATACTTTAACAATGACGGTGAAACAAAAGCGTTTAAACAAAGTATAATAGAAGCCAGCTCCCTGCGTTATGGGGAAAATCCACACCAGGCTTCTGTATTTTACGGGAAATTGGATGACGTTTTTGACAAGCTCCATGGCAAGGAGATATCCTATAACAATATTGGCGACTTGGATGCGGCTATCAGCCTGATCAATGAATTTGATGAAACCACCTTTGCGATCATCAAACATACCAATGCCTGCGGGGTAGCAAGCCGTTCATCTCTCGCCGGGGCATGGACCGATGCACTGGCAGGTGATCCGGTATCAGCCTTTGGCGGTGTACTCATCACCAATGCGGTTGTCGATACTGAAAGTGCAAGTGAAATAAATAAATTGTTCTTTGAAATCATCCTTGCTCCTGGCTATGAAAAAAACGCCCTCGATTTGCTGATGTTGAAGAAAAACAGGATAATTTTGCAGAAAAAGTCGTATACCTTCCCGGATAAGTACTTCCGCTCTGCATTGAACGGAGTGCTGGAACAATCAAAAGATATAAAGACCGAGTCGGTCGACGACATGCGAGTAGTGACCTTTGTCGCACCCGGTGATCAGGAATTGACCGATTTGGTCTTTGCCAATAAAATTGTCAAGCATTCCAAATCGAATGCTATTGTCCTGGCAAAAAACAAACAGCTATTAGGCAGCGGAGTCGGACAGACATCAAGGGTGGATGCATTGAAACAAGCCATTCAGAAAGCCCGTTCATTTGGATTTGATCTCAACGGGGCTGTCATGGCATCCGATGCTTTCTTCCCCTTTGCCGATTCGGTTGACATCGCATACAAGGCAGGTATATCCGCCATTGTTCAACCCGGAGGATCTGTGCGCGATGCCGAATCTGTCGACTACTGCAACAAACACCGGATGACGATGGTTTTCACCGGAACAAGGCATTTTAAACATTAACAGAGTTTTGGTTTTTGAGATATTGGAGAATTAAGGAGATTTTGATATGGGACTATTTTCGTTTCTTACAAAGGAAATCGCCATTGATCTTGGCACTGCCAACACGATCATCATTTATAACGACAAAGTGGTTGTTGACGAGCCATCTATTGTTGCCATCGAAAGAAGTACCGGCAAGGTCATGGCTGTTGGTAAAAAAGCTTTGATGATGCATGGCAAGACCCATGAGAACATAAAAACCATTCGTCCTTTACGCGATGGGGTGATTGCTGATTTCCAGGCTACCGAGGTGATGATACGTGAGATGATTAAAATGATCGGCATAAAGAATACCCTCTTCCCTCCGGCGCTTAAGATGGTTATATGTATCCCTTCCGGCATAACCGAGGTTGAAGAACGTGCTGTGAAGGACTCAGCCGAGCAGGCAGGTGCCAAGGAAGTGCGCCTGATCCATGAACCTATGGCCGCCGCCATCGGTATCGGTATTGACGTACTCGAACCCACAGGGAATATGATCATCGATATCGGAGGCGGAACAACAGAAATAGCTGTCATCGCCCTGGGAGGTATTGTCAACAATAAATCCATCCGTATAGCCGGCGATGATCTCAACGACGACATCCTAGAGTACATGCGTAAACAGCATAACATCAATATTGGTGAACGGACAGCCGAAAGGATTAAGATAGAGGTTGGCGCAGCTATGAGTGAGATCGATAATCCGCCAGATGATTTTGCAGTCCAGGGTAGGGATATGCTCACCGGCATCCCGAAAGAAATCAAGGTCAACTATGCCGAAATCGCCTATGCCCTGGATAAATCCCTTGCCAAAATCGAAGCTGCTGTGCTTAATGCACTTGAAATGACACCACCGGAGCTGTCGGCCGATATATTCCGCACCGGAATCTATATGGCAGGGGGTGGTTCTTTACTGCGTGGCATCGACAAACGGTTGCATCTGAAAACTAAACTCCCTGTCCACGTTGCGGATGATCCCCTCAGGGCTGTCGCACGCGGCACCGGCATTGCTTTGAAGAACTTTAACAAATTTCCGTTCCTGATCAAATAAAACAGGTCCCCGTTTGACCGCTTGATCACTGATTCTTTATAGTTATGAGGAACCTTCTTGCTTTCATCAGGAGATACCACTTTTTCCTCCTTTTTTTCATGCTGGAAATCTTCTCTTTTATTCTACTTGTGAATAATACCTATTATCAACGTGCCATGATCATCAAAACAAGCAACCGTGTCACCGGCAATGTTTACAAAACCTTTAATTCGATCTCTGAATATTTTTCGCTCAGGAAAACCAATAAATCTCTTGCTGATGAAAATGCCCGTCTTCATGATCTTTTGAAAGATGCATATATGGCTCGTAATGTGTCGACATACACAGTGAACGACACCATCTATCAGCAACGATACCAGTACGTTGCAGCAAAAGTTCTCGGGAACTCCCTGAATAAGCGTGATAATTTTCTGGTACTGAACAAGGGTCTCCGCCAGGGTATCACCAGTGAGATGGCCGTCATCTCCACTCAGGGTGTGGTCGGCATTGTTAAAGATGCATCTGATAACTTTTGCTCTGTTATATCTGTCCTGAATTCACAAAACCATATCAGTGCCAAAATCAAAAAAAATAACCAGAACGGAACAGTCATCTGGGATGGGCCTGACTACCGGTATGGGACATTGAAAGATATACCCGGGCATGTGTTGGTTGATATTGGCGATACCATCGTTACCAGCAGTTATTCCCAGATCTTCCCGGAAGGCATATTAGTAGGAACTATTTCTGACTACTCTCTCATTGAAGGTAATAACTTTTACAGCATCGAAATAAAATTTTCAGTGGATTATAACCAATTGGAATATGTTGAAGTGGTTAAAGATCTCATGAAGGGAGAGATAAAAAAAGTCAGAGATACATTTTCAGGAGATTAACTAACCGGATTTGACGTAATGACAATTAGCGGATAAAAGCATACGGATGTCGGTACATATCAAACATAGTATTCGTTTCATTATTCTTCTCCTGGTTCAGGTCACTGTATTGAATAGTGTCAATTTCAGCGGTTACCTCAATCCATACCTTTATGTACTGTTTATATTAATGCTTCCTTTTGAAATCCAGGGCTGGCTTTTACTGGCTTTATCGTTCATGATGGGTTTTAGCGTCGATATTTTTTCAAATACCCAAGGTATGCATGCCGCGGCATCTGTTTTTATGGCCTATTGCCGTCCATGGATTATTCGGTTAGTGGCCTCACCGAGAGAGGCCGAAGCCGGCATTCAGCCCTGCATCAGAGACATGGGATTCAGATGGTTTATATCCTATACTCTCATTTTGGTCCTCTTACATCATACCCTTTTATTCTACCTGGAAGCCTTCACTTTTAAACAGTTTTTTGTCACCCTGGTTCGGGTGCTGTTAAGCACACTCTTCACAACCGGCCTAGTCATCTTAAGTCAATATCTGTTTTTCATGAAGAAGAAGTAAGAGCTATTTTGCAACCTTCTCCCAACCCATTTTTTTCATGTTTCTGTATATGATTGCAGCACAAAGCAATGCACCTGCAAAATAGATAAGCGTAAATATGTATTCATGGAAGATAAGTTTCCCTATGCCGAACAGAAACAAGAGGACCATTGCTGCACCTGCAACCCAATTTACAAACAGGTATCTATAACCTGTATCTCCCTGTATTTCGGGTATTTGCCTGGATATCCTTTCCCAGCCCTTACCCCCCGGATGCACTCTGGCATAAAAAGATTTCAGCTGATCCTCAGACGTAGGTTTTGTGATAAAGGTAATAGTCAGCCAGATGAATGTTGACCAGGCGACAATGATCATCAGGCTGACTTCGAAACTTATACCATAGTATTTCAAAACCGGATATATGAAATAGGGGGCAATCATGGCTGATATCTCCGACCAGGCATTGATTCTCCACCAGAACCACCGCAGGATCAAGACAGGCCCGATACCTGCGCTGCATGCCAGGATAAATTTCCATGCGTCGCTGATCCTCTCAAATTGTGTGGTCACGATAAGAGAAAGAATCAACAGGAGAAAGGTGGTGATCCTTGATACCTTGATATAATACTTCTCATCACCTCCCGGTTTAATATATGGGCGGAACAGGTCATTAATGATGTAGGATGTACCCCAGACGGTCTGCGAAGCCAAAGTTGACATGTAGGCGGCAAGAAATGCGGCCAACAGGAATCCGACGAGACCTGATGGTAAAAAGTCACGGATGACCATGACATAGGCCGCACCTTTATCCGGTTCATTGGGATACAGTATCAATGTAGCAAGAGCGACGATGATCCATGGCCAAGGCCTGACAGCAAAATGAGCGATCTGAAACCATAAGGTAGCTAGCAGGGAATGTTTCTCATTTTTTGCCGACATCATGCGTTGAGCCACATAACCTCCGCCGCCAGGTTCTGCACCCGGATACCAGCTAGCCCACCATTGGATGCCAATATAAACAATGAAGGCTGTCAGGCTTAGCTTAAGGACATCTCCTGCTGTACCCAACGCTGTATGTGCATCTCCTACAACAGGTGTAAAATGAAATACCCATTCCGGCAACTTCTCCTTTAATCCGGCTATGCCTCCCACTTGAGGCGCACCCAATGCAAAAACAGCCAGCACGATGCAGCCTGTCATAGCAAAGACAAACTGAAATGAATCAGTAAATGATACACCCCATAAACCAGACAAGGATGAATATATAGCCACAAAAATCATGATACATCCCACAACCAGGAGATGTGATGTAAAGGTCATCCCTAAAAAAGACACCTCCGAAATGCCCAAAAAAGTCAGCTCAGGGAACATGACTTTTAATATTTTCGCCATGGCCAAGTTGACCCAGGCTATCACAATCATGTTCATGAATATACCGATATAAACCGCTCTGAAACCTCTCAGGAAATCGGCCGCTCGGCCTGAATAACGAATAGAGACAAACTCGCAGTCGGTGGTAATACCCGACCTCCGCCATAAACGGGCGAAGAAGAATACCGTCAGCATGCCTCCGAAAACCATGTTCCACCATAGCCAGTTTCCTGCGATGCCATTCTGGGCCACAAGCTCGGTAACAGCCAGGGGGGTGTCAGCCGCAAACGTTGTCGCCACCATACTTGTACCTGCAATATACCAGGGCAGGTTGCGCCCGGTTAAAAAGAAATCTCCCGTACTGCGACTGGCACGTTTCGACATGTAAATACTGATGGAAATACTCACCAGCAAGTATAATCCGATAATAATCCAATCCCACGACGATAGTATCATAAAACAAATTGTATAAATTGTTTGTAACTGGTTCCGGTTTATATGATCAGGCCAAATTAAAAAAAATCTGATAGCAAAAGAGCAAGCTCACTGACGAAATATGTTTAAAATTTTATATGTTCTTATAAAGAACTGGAAATTATTCCTATACTTGCAGAAAGTTTAATCGATAATATGTATAATTAATTCTATTCCAGATGAAAAGAATTTTGCTGGTTTTTGGGATTACCCTATTTATATTCTCCTGTTCCACAAAAAAAACAAACCTATACACTATCAATGGCACTATAGGAGGATTGAAGGACGGAAAGGCTTATATAGAAACACGAAAAGAAGGTGTCTGGGTCAAGCTGGATTCTACCAATGTCACCAATGGCACATTTACATTCACTGGTAACGTAGATATGCCGGTCAGGCACTTTATCACTTTTGAAGGGTTAAAAGCATATCTCCCGGTTTTTATTGAAAATTCCGTTATCACCCTCACCGGCCATATTGATAGTGTTGATATGGTTATGATTACGGGGTCAAAAGCTCAGGATGAATATGATTCATATGAAGAGGCATCTGCACCATACGACTTAAAACTTGATGATCTCTACGACCAGTATCAGAAAGCTAAAGATACGAACAACGATACGCTCATGAAGAGGCTGGACGCTGAAATAGAAACAGCTGATAATGAACAAATGGAGTTTTTGAAAAAATATATACTCGAACACACCAGTAGCATAATTTCACCTTACCTGGCCAGAAGCAATTCCTACATGTTTGAACTTGAGGATCTTGAACCTCTTGTCAATGCCTTTGATACATCGCTTGCCCGCACCGTATATGTCCAGGAACTGAAACAGCGTGTGGATGTGCTGAAGCGGGTGGTCGTCGGCCAGCCTGCCATTGATTTTACAATGAATGATACAGCGGGTAATTCCGTCACCCTGTCGTCATTTAAGGGGAAATATATATTAGTCGATTTCTGGGCCTCCTGGTGTGGTCCGTGCAGGGGTGAAAATCCAAATGTCGTGGCTAACTTTAATGCCTTTAAGGATAAAGGTTTTACCGTATTGAGCGTGTCGTTTGATAAAGAAAAAACAAAATGGGTGGAAGCTATTCAGAAGGATAAACTTACCTGGACAAACGTGTCGGACCTGAAATACTGGAGTAATGAAGCCGGAAAATTATACGGTATCAACTCTATTCCCTCCAATGTGCTTTTGAATCCCGAAGGCATTATCATTGCCCGGAATCTGAGGGGTGAAGAGCTGACGAAAAAGCTGAATGAGATTTTTCAGATCAAATAAAAATAAAAGGGATGACATCCCTTTTTAATAAACCTACCTGATAGTCAGTTCATTAATGATATTTTGCGCACCGGCAAACTTGTCAATGATAAACAGGACGTAACGGATATCCACGTTGATACATCTCTGCAATGCCGGCTCAAAAGCAATATTTCCACTCATTGACTCCCAGTTGCCATCGAACGCCAGGCCGATAAGTTCACCATTACCATTGAGAACAGGACTGCCCGAGTTTCCGCCTGTTATATCATTATCGGTCAGGAAGCATACAACCATCTTTCCGTCTTTTCCATACCTGCCATAATCCCTGGCCTGATATAAATCTTTCAGCTTTGCCGGAACAATAAATTCCTCATTGGTCGGATCTTCCTTTTCAATGACACCGGAGAGATAGGTCATATAATTATAATGTACCGCATCGGCCGGATAATAATCCAGCACCTTTCCATAGGTAAAACGCATTGTTGAATTGGCATCAGGATAAAAAACCTTGTCTTTCATCATTTCCCTGAGACCGGCAACAAACAGACGTTTGTCACGGCTGAGCTTTTCCGAAATGCTACCAGTTCCTGCATTCAGGGTCGAAAATGCTGTGAAGAACGACTGGGTAGTTTTATTGGCTAAGTCATTCTGAAATTTTTTTAGCGAAGGCTTATTGATAAAAGTCATGAAATTCTCTTTTGTGGCAAATATGGATTTCTTAAAAACATCGGCAGCAAAGGCATCGAAGCATCCCTTATATTTTTTCATGATGAGGGATGTATAAATATCAGGATGTTTGTCAGCCGGAACTTTATCATAGATCAGTTTAAGGGCCGCAGCAAAAAGTTTTTGTTCCAATGCCGCATTGTAGTCCTTGAAATACTCCTCAGCCTGAACTTTAAATTCTTCCAGATCGGCAGGCTGATAGTCTTTCTTTTCAAGAACAGCCTGAAGGCTACGAAGCTGCAAGGGAAAAGTGATTATCTTGGAAGCAAAGAATGGCGCCTGAAAATACCATAAGGCCTCCTGGGATTTAGTATCGGCGAGGGTTTTGTATCCTTCTTCCATATCCTGCAGCACTGAACCGTACTTTTCCTTTCGGGCAGGATCAGCATTGACCCAGGTCTGGAATTGCTCCTCAATGGCCTTTTTCTGATCGATGACTTTCAACCTCTTCAGATCACGGGCTTCACCGACTTTATTCTTCCAAAAATTTGCTATCTGTGCATGCGTTGAGGCATATTGAATTCTCACTTCAGGACTGGCATCCATATCTGCTTTCATAATATCCAGGAATACCTTACCAAAATCGATTATGGCAGGATCGGAGTGGTAAAGCGTCAGGTCAACACCGTATGAACTCCGGTAACGGTCAGTCTGGCCAGGAAAACCCCATACCATGGCAAAATCTTCCTTTTGGTATCCTTTTACAGAAACCGGAACAACATATTTTGCCTTAAGAGGCACGTTTTCTTTCGAATACGTTGCAGGACTTCCGTCAGGCGCGGTATAAATCCTGAAAATGCTGAAGTCGCCTGTATGCCGCGGCCACATCCAGTTATCGGTGTCACCGCCAAATTTACCAATGGAAGAGGGTGGTGCACCAACAAGTCGTACATCCTTATAAGTCAGATAAACAAATAAATAATATTCATTCCCATTGAAAAAGCTGTTCACCTCTACATCATATTTGCCGTCCTCTGAGGCCTCCTCTTCAAGTGTGGTGGTCACTTTGTTAATAGTATCATTCCGTTCATTCTCAGTCATATCGTCTTTCACATCTGCAAGTACCCTGGCTGTCACATCTTCCATGCGAATGAGAAAAGTGGCAGTCAGCCCTTCATTTGGCAATTCCTCTTCCCTGGTCATAGCCCAAAAACCATCAGTGAGATAATCATGGTCGACTGAACTGTGCTTCTGAATAGCATCATAACCACAATGATGATTGGTGAATAATAGTCCGTCAGGTGACACAACACTGGCTGTGCAGAAATGACCGAAGTCGACAATAGCATCTTTCAGGCTTGAATTGTTTATGCTGTATATCTCTTCAGCCGTGAGCTTCAGACCCATCTTCTGCATGTCGGTATAATTAAGCCTGTCAACAAACATCGGCAGCCACATGCCCTCATCGGGCGGATCAGATGCAAAACTTCCAAAGCTCATGGCTATGACCATAAGCATCAATAAAAATAACTTCTTCATGATAAAATGGTTTTAGTTAATGTTAATGACTGATTTTACCTTCTCCTGTTTATCTCCCTGTAATTCCCTCTAAGGTGATGATCATTGCAGGCCCATTATCTTCTTTCCCTGGATGAAGACGATGTCTACTGGAATATTTGATGTATTGACCCGGTCAATGTCAGCCTTCAGTTGCGGAATAATAATCCCTTTTTGCTCAATCCATTGCTTTGACTGAGCATAATTTCCATCGCCTTCAATATGAATAATGTTCTGCATAAGGGATATAACCGCTTCCTTCATTTTATCAAAATCGACAAAATAGGTCCCGTTTTCATTCCGCTTGAAGACGTCTTTTTCAGTGAAATAATTGAACTGGATCATGTTTGATTTTCCGTGTGCATCGGCAGCACCAAAGCGGCAGGAGCGGAATATACCGGCAAAGAATGTAATGTAATTGTCCATCACCTCCCCTTCCTTAAGTTCCCCCATCTCATAGAGTTTGGTGACAAGATAAAGTCCCATGATGTCGGCTTTGGCTTCTTCCATTGATGAGTACTGCTCCTTCAAAGCGCTTCTGACAGGTCCCTGTCCGGTGATCGTGTTTTTAATGCCCAGACCATGTGCTACCTCATGGAACATGATGTTCTCGAAAAAGGCGTTGAATTTAACATGTTTAAGTTGTGCGGAATCGATAAGCACTTTGGCAATAGGCATCAGGATATTTTCAAATTTGGCCTGTATGGAGTTCTTAAGCTGTAACCGCCTGGAGCCGGCTTTGAGCTGCACCTCCTCATCATTGGGCAGGTTGATGGCAATGGTCTTGCCCCCTTCATTGGCATTGCCGGCATAATATATGACTTCATAAGCATTCAGGTCCGAACCTGAACCGGGTGTTTCACTCTTATATTGTTCTTCAACAGGAAGACCTTTCTGAAGTTCGGGCAGTAAGGCTGTATATTTAACAAGCCTTTGGCTCCACTCACTGTCTTTTATAAGTATAAATGACTCCTGCGCCGCTTTATAACCATACAACGCATCCTCATAGTTTTCGATAGGACCGACCACAAAATCAATGTTCGATGTTTTCATTTCCATCCAGGCAAAATCACTGGGTTGACAATTGTCGGTGAGTAATGCGTCAGCACGGAGGGTCAGGTATTTTTTCAGACCTTCATCTTCAGCAAGCGCAGCGGCTTGTTTCATCAGATCAGCGGCTTTTTTGACCTTGCTCGCATAAGCTTCATGATACCAGACTATACGTAACGATTTATCATCATTTCGCCTGATAAGTGTGTATAAACTTGTCTTATTGGGATCATTCAATGCTTCAAACTCCTCATTCGTCATGTCCAGTGGATAGAAGTTTGCCCCGGCAGGTTTCTCACCTATCTCCTTGATAAACGATTCATTGTCGTTTAAACGGTCCCATGGTCCGTAGTTAAGCATGGCAAACTGTTTTGTGCTTTCATCCTGCAAGCGGTTAAGGAAAGCTTGCTTATTGCCAAGGGTCTGCTGCCAGTATATGTCATCCATAATATCGGCAATATCAAATAATATGGAAAGGATTTGTTTTTCCTTTACGCTGAGATGACTGATATCAGCCTTTAATTCCACTGGCGCATAGGAAGCAAGCCGTGCTTTTACAATCTCCGGTGATATAGGTGTAAAAGCTGCATCAGCCGCGATTACTCCTGAATATTGGTTTTCCATCTCTTCGGAAGATTTTTCATATTTACAGCCTGCAATAAAAATGACAGGCAGTAAAGCAATAAAATAAGTAATTGTCTTGTAATTCATAAAGGTTGGGATATTAAGTTATTGAGCCGACGAAAGTACGCAATTTCAATAACTTTTCAAAGGAGGATTTATTATCTTTGCGGCTCAAATTCAGGTTTTCATGGATAAAAAAACGATCAGGGTGCGTTTTGCCCCCAGCCCGACAGGGCCACTTCACATCGGTGGGGTGAGAACAGCCCTGTATAATTACCTCTTTGCACGGAAAAATGGCGGTAAGTTCATACTCAGGATCGAAGATACCGACCAGGCGCGATTTATTCCCGGCGCAGAGAATTATATCATTGAATCGCTGGAATGGACGGGAATTAAATTTGACGAGGGCATCAGGGAGGGAGGGCTTTTTGCCCCGTACCGCCAGTCGGAACGGCAATCGATCTACAGGCAGTATGCCGAAGAGCTGGTACGTAATGGCCATGCCTATTATGCATTCGATACCGCTGGGGAAATTGAAGAGATGAGAAAAAGGCTCGAAAATGAAAAAGCTTTGAATACCAGTTATAGCTACCTCTCGCGCTTGTCGATGAAAAATTCTCTTTCACTTCCTTCCGGAGATATTAAAAATCGCCTCGTAGCAGGCCATAATTATGTGATCCGTTTCAAAATTCCTGAAAATGAAGATGTAAAGGTTTATGATGAGATAAGAGATTGGGTGGTGGTGCATACATCCACGCTTGACGACAAGGTCCTGTTCAAATCGGATGGCATGCCCACTTATCATCTGGCCAATATTGTGGATGATCATCTTATGGAGATTTCCCATGTGATCCGTGGCGAGGAATGGTTGCCGTCGCTGCCTCTCCATGCGCTGCTTTACAGGGCTTTTGGATGGGATGAGCCAAAATTTGCCCACCTTCCCCTCCTTCTCAAACCCGACGGAAAAGGAAAGCTGAGCAAACGCGACGGCGACAGGCTGGGATTTCCTGTCTTCCCCCTGCAATGGGTTGACCCCGACACAAAAGAGATTTCTTCAGGTTATAGAGAATCCGGGTATTTCCCCGAAGCCTTTGTCAATATCCTGGCTTTCCTGGGATGGAATCCGGGAACAGAACAGGAGCTCTTTTCCATGGATGAACTTATCGATGCCTTTTCCATTGAAAAAGTGGGTAAATCCGGGTCGCGGTTCGACTTTGAAAAAGCTAAATGGTTCAATCATCAGTATTTACAGAAAAGAACCAATGAAGAGCTGACAGCACTTTTTCAGCCGATTCTCAAATCTAGAGGCATCAGTGCACCAGATGAATTTGTAACACGTGTTGTTGGATTGGTCAAAGAAAGGGTGGATTTTGTGAATGAGATGTTGGACCAATCCTGGTTCTTCTTTAAGGCACCGGAAAGTTATGATACCGAGGTAGTAAAAAAGAGATGGAAGGAAGATACGCCAAAAATCATGACAGAAGCTGCTGATTTCATTAAAGGTATTGAGCCTTTTATATCTTCTGACATCGAAGCCAGGCTAAAAGAATGGATTGAGCAAAAGGGCTATGGGATAGGCCAGGTGATGAATGCGTTGCGGTTATGCCTTGTCGGCGCCAGCCTCGGCCCGCACCTGACCGATATCATGGAGGCCATCGGGAAAGAAGAGGTAATCCGTAGGATTAGTAGAGCTGTTGAAGCATTTTCGAAATCAATTTAATTCTTTTTAAAACTAGTGTCATGTCAATTGTAATATGACGTAAATATTTATTATCTTTGCCAAAAATAAAAAGCTATGGCAAAGAACAGAATCACATACAAAGTTACATTAACTGAAGAAGAAAGAGAAGAGCTTATGTCAATAATCAATAAAGGCACTCATACCTCTCAACGTTTCAGGAGTGCATATATCTTGCTCAATTGCGACCGGGGCGAGCATTTCGAAAGAGTGACCAATGAAGAAATGGCAAAGGTTTTAAAAATTGGTATGCGAACAATTGACCGTGTTAAAAAGCGGTTTGTAGAAGATGGTTTCGATGCCGCCCTGGAACGAAAGGAGTCAGAGCGGAAATACGAACGCAAGGCAGATGGTGATGTTGAAGCTCATCTCGTAGCCTTGAGTTGTGGGAAGCCTCCCAAGGGATATGCCAGATGGTCACTGCGTCTATTAGCGGACAAAATGGTAGAGCTTAATTATGTAGAGAATATCTCATATGAAACGGTGCGAACCGTTTTAAAAAAACGCTTTAAAACCCTGGAGGGTAAAAGGATGGGTAATACCGCCAGGCAATGATAGTCAATTTGTTGCAGACATGGAGCGGGTTTTAGATGTATATAAACGGCCCTATAATGAAGCCAATCCACTGGTTTGTATGGATGAGTCGCCAAAACAGTTGATAGGAGAAACAAGAACCGGTGAACAGATGGAACCAGGTCAGGAACAACGAATAGATTATGAATATGTACGAAACGGGGTTTGTAATATTTTTATGGCTAATGAGCCCCTAAAGGGAAAACGTATGGTAAAAATTACCGAGAGAAAGACCAAGACAGATTGGGCAGAATTTGTTAATGACATTTCATTACAGTATCCACAGGCAGAAAAAATTACTCTGGTGATGGATAATTTTAAAACACATGTCTCTGGCTCATTTTATGAAAGGTATTCTCCGGAAAAAGCAAAGGTATTATGGGATCGGTTTGAATTCATAAATACCCCGAAACACGGATCATGGCAGAATATGGCAGAAATTGAACTTAATGTCCTTTCAAAACAATGTCTGAAGCGACGGATTGCAACAATGGATGAAATGATAGACGAGGTCGAGGCATGGGAGTATGATCGAAATAACAGGAATTCTAAAATAGATTGGCAGTTTACAACAAAGGATGCCAGAATAAAATTGAAACGCCTTTATCCGTCAGTACACGATTGACATGACACTAGTACTAGTTGGTACTCTCTTGTCGATAATCTTGGTTATTCTATTGAGCATTCCATTGATTATTTAGCAGATTTTGCTCAATAGACCTAAACTTATAATTTTTCTGGTAGTTTTTCCATTAAATCCTGACTTACCTATGTGTTCGGGATTGATTCTGCTCTTTTTCATTGCTTTTGACCGGCTAATATTTATCAAAGTTAATCATGATGAGTTCAATGTAATAAATATACCTGATATTTTATACTGCATAACTCAGGATTGCGCACTGTCAATGTCGGCATTAAAAATATCATTCACATGCTCCCACCCAAGTATCTGAACCTGGTTGACTTTCTGGTTGAGTCGCCCACCATAAACCAGATAACCGGGCCGGCTTGTCCCGGTTAGTTTTTGCCAAAAGTTCAGGCCTTTGAAAAAATCACTATGAACGGTCTTTGACGATTTCACTTCAACGCCGGTGATTGTGACTCCCTGTTCAAAAAGAACATCAACTTCATTACCCGAATTATCACGAAAAAAATAAAAATAGGGTTTGACCCCACTATTGAATTGACTCTTGAACATCTCGGATAAAATAAAAGATTCAAATAAATTTCCCCTGTTGTAATACGATTCGAGCTGCCGGCGGTCTTTTATATCGAGGATAGAACAGGCAAGCCCTGTGTCATAGAAATATAGCTTAGGGGCTTTTATGATTCTTTTATTGAAATTACGGTAATACGGCGGCAGCAAGAACACGATAAAACTGGCTTCAAGAACTGAAATCCATGATTTTATGGTCTTCTGATCGATCCCTAAATCGTTACTCATCGACGTTAAATTGATCGTATGACCAATCATTCCGGCGGCCACCTTAATAAACGACTGGTACTTTGATAAATCCTTGACATTGATGATCCGGCGCACATCCCTTTCAAGATAAGTCTGAATATACGATGGATACAGATCATCAGGTGATAATCCCTCAGCATACAGACGGGGATAAAATCCTTTCACCAGGAGGTCCTGATAGTCATCCTGAAAATGTCCGGATGTTAAAAGCTCTTCTATACTGAAAGGCAAAAGGTTAAATATGGCTACCCTGCCCGCCAGGCTCTGCGCTATGGATTCAAGAAGCAATAAATTTTGCGATCCGGTGATTATGAACTTTCCATTCTTACCGGTCTCATCTGTCAGGCTCTTGATATACGATAGCAGTTGCGGTGCATATTGGATCTCATCTATAATCAATCCCTTATCATGACCCGACAAAAAGCTTCTGGGATCTTTTATGGCCAGTTCACGTATTTCAGGAATTTCAAGGTCCAGATAGAGATAGTCCGGGAAAATCATTTTAACGAGAGTCGTCTTACCCGATTGCCTCGGACCTGTGACGCTGATAACAGGCATCTTCAGGGCTATCTCTTTTATCTTGTCATGAATCTTTCGTTCTATAAGCATCTTTACAGATCAGGAGTTTAATTCCGGATCTGTAAAAATAATACTTTATTTGTCCATTTCCAATCCTAAACAAATTTTTTTATTCATTCATGTAAAACAAATTATCATAACCTTAGCCTGCTCTATTCTCAATCTCCGTGATATTCCGTGTCATCCGTGTATTCCGTGTTCAAATAAAAAAAGCTTCATAATCCAGAGACGAGAATTATTGAAGCTTTTTCAACAGGTATCGTTGTTGCCCGACTAGGGGTCGAACCTAGACTCTTCTGATCCAGAGTCAGACGTGTTGCCAGTTACACCATCGGGCAATGGGGAGGCAAAGATATTTAATTTTGGGAAATTATTCAATTTTTACCTTTTTTTTTGAATATCCAACAGACAAACATACGAAGTAGAAGGCAAAGGGCAAGGCGAAGGCGATTTAAGATAGGAAGTTAGAATGTTAGTTGGGATTTAGAAATTTTTTATGAAAACAGGGTAACATTTAATAGGTTTCGGGATTAACATTAAAAACCATGGCACCGAAATCAGGTTCATTTCAAATTGAAAACCGACTTATTGATTTTGTAGTACGTATTCAGGAGGTCTTAAAAACCTTTCCTAATACTTACTTTCATATGCAACTGGCCAATCAGATAAGTAAGTCTTCAACCTCAACTGCATTAAATTATGCTGAGGCGCAAAGTGCAGAGTCGGCGAAGGATTTTATCCATAAAATAAAAATTGTTCTGAAAGAGCTTCGTGAATGTTATGTTTCCCTGAGAATTCTTGCTCATGACAAAGACCTGAATGATACGAGTGAACTATCTGCACTTGTCAAAGAAAACAATGAGCTCATTTCCATTTTTGTCAGAAGTGTTCAAACAGCCAAAAAAAATCTAAAATCTAAAAACAACCAAGAATAAATCCCAACAGCTACTTCTATCATCTAACTTCTAACTTCCATTCTCCTTCTACTTCGAATATAAACTTCTCCTTCTACTTCGTATGTTCGATATTCGATATTCCTACTCTTTTTTACTCATCTTCGCCCACGTATCTTTCAGCGTCACCGTCCGGTTAAAAATAAGGTGATCATTTGTGGAGTCCTTATCGACACAAAAATACCCCAGCCGGATAAACTGATAGTGGCTTCCGGATTGGGCAGCCTTCAGTGAAGGCTCGACAAAAGCAGTAGCGATGGTCAATGATTCCGGATTAAGGAATTCCTTGAAATCTTTGTCTTCATGCCCGGCAGGATCTTCCACTGTGAACAGCCGGTCATAAAGCCGGATTTCGGCTTTCAGTGCATGCTGTGCCGACACCCAGTGCAGCGTTCCTTTTACCTTACGGTTGCTCTGTTCACCACCGCTTCGCGTCTCCGGAAAATATGTACAATGTACTTCGCTGATTTCACCGGTCTGATCATCTTTCACAAATCTCTCGCATTTGATGATATAGGCATTCTTAAGCCTCACCTCTCCACCCGGGTATAACCTGAAATATCCTTTGGGAGGATTTTCCATAAAGTCCTCCTTTTCGATATAAATAGTCCCTGAGAATGGGATCATACGCTTTCCCATGGACTCATCCTCGGGATTATTGACCGATTCCATTTCCTCGACCTGGTCTGTAGGATAATTATCGATGATCACTTTCAGGGGATTCAGGACAGCCATAGCCCGCGGTGCACGTTTGTTCAGGTCTTCTCTAAGACTATGCTCTATTAAAGCAAGATCAATGGTATTATCACGTTTAGCTACGCCGACAAGATCAGCAAAATAACGGATCGACTCCGGTGTGTAACCGCGTCGTCTCAGCCCGCTGATAGTAGGCATACGTGGATCATCCCAATCGTTTACAAAACCACCTTCAACAAGCTCAAGGAGCTTACGCTTGCTCATGATCGTATAACTGAGGTTGAGACGCGCAAATTCGATTTGTTGTGGCCGGTATTCTGTTTCAATGAGCTGATCCAGGTACCAGTCGTATAAGGGCCGGTGTACTTCAAATTCAAGTGTGCAGATGGAATGGGTTATCCCCTCCAGGTAGTCCGACTGTCCATGAGCATAGTCATACATGGGGTAAATGCACCATTTGTCATCCGTACGGTGATGGATAGCAAACAGGATACGATACATTACCGGGTCTCGTAACAGCATATTTGGTGATGCCATGTCGATCTTTGCCCGCAGCACCTTCGATCCTTCCGGGAATTCACCGGCACGCATACGTTGGAAAAGATTGAGGTTCTCTTCAACAGACCGGTTCCGGTAAGGGCTTTCCTTCCCCGGGGTATTGATCGTGCCACGTTGCTCACTAACTTGCTCTGCACTCTGGTCATCCACATAGGCTCTGCCTTCCAGAATCATTTTCTCAGCCCATTCATATAGCTGATCAAAATAGTCGGAGGCATAAAAAAGCCGGTCATCCCAGTCAAATCCGAGCCATCGCACATCTTCGATGATCGAATCGACATATTCCTGCTCCTCTTTAGTGGGATTGGTATCATCGAACCGCAGGTTGCACAAACCATTATACTTCCTCGCAAGTCCAAAATTCAGGCAGATGGACTTGGCATGGCCGATGTGCAGATAGCCATTGGGCTCCGGTGGAAAACGGGTGTGAACACGGCTTTCGTTCTTACATTTCCGGATATCCTCTTCAATGATCGCCTCGAGGAAATTTAAACCAAATTTCGAACCCCAGGCTTCGGCCGGATTTTTTAGAGCATCATTATTGTTCATGTCCTTAATGTTTTACTTGTAGCAACGACTGCAAAAATATAAAAATATGGGTTATCTGCTTTTTGCTGTACTTTTGTGATTCCGAAATATTTTGTATTTAATTTAACCACGGACACGGAGGTCACACGGAGTGAACAGAGGGAAAATCCTCCGTGCTCTGTGATTTAAAAAGAATAAGCTCATGTCATTGATATCTCTTGAGGGCATGGAATTTTATGCTCACCATGGCTGTTTTAAAGAAGAAAAAGTCATCGGAACACGGTTCATCATTGATTTTTTTCTCGAAGCCGATACCACAGAAGCCGAAAAAACAGATGATCTGACCAAGACCATCAATTACCAAACAGTATATGCCTTAGTAAAAGAAGAGATGGATCAGGCATCCAATCTGTTGGAGCATGTGGCCAGGCAGATACTCGACAGGGTCTGCCGGCAATTCCCCCAAATTACCTTTGCCGAGGTTACTGTATCCAAAATTAATCCCCAGGTTGGCGGAAAAGTTGAAAAGGTAAGTGTGACCTTGTCAACTGAGGACTGAATATCAATTTGTTAATTAGTCAATTAGTCAATTAGTTGATGGGCTCATTTTGTATTAATAAAATTAATTGGCACATCATCACATAGACTAATTATCTAATTAACAAATTAATCCATAGTATTGCATTTCAAAATGGATTTTGTAATTTTGTTCACAAATTGCATCTGGTACCATGGCCGAGTGGCTAGGCAGAGGTCTGCAAAACCTCGTACAGCGGTTCGAATCCGCTTGGTACCTCTAAAAGCCAAAAAGGGATGACATCTCCTACCAGAGATGTCATCCTTTTTTATTCACCACCTATTAAACATATCCTTTTTTTTAATATATTAGTAGGATTATTCTTTTTTAATATGATTGTTGGAGACTTGATTAAAGTAAATGAGCTTTTTAACCATTTATAAAATTGGAAAGAACAAAATATTAAAATCGAAATTATTGATTAAGTGATAATTGTATCAACAACCGTCAAAATGTCTTAGAAAAATGATAAACATTTAAAACATGAAAACTAAAAAATTATTACACATCTTATGTTTTCTATGTCTCATCACTAACGTAGCTCAATCTCAAGACTGGACGCAGGTTGGGGGCGGGACTAACAATTCTGTTGGTGCACAATGTGTCTTCAACGGGGAATTATATGTTGGTGGAGGTTTTACTTTTGCAGGTGGAAATCCAGTGGTTTATACTGCAAAATGGAATGGTAGCAGTTGGTCACCGGTAGGGTCAAATGTTGTAGGGGTGAACTTTGTGTGGTGCCTTGTTATTTATAATGACGAATTGTATGCTGGAGGGAGCATGGGGATTGACAAATGGAATGGAACAGAATGGGTATCAATACTAGGGGAATTTGAATCCGGCCATATATATGCTATGACTGTCTATAATAATGAGCTTTATGCAAGTGGTGGCTGGCCAATTAAGAAATGGAATGGCATGAATTGGTCAAGTATCGGATTGGCAAATGGTGAAATTTATAGTATGTGCACGTATAATGGAGAGCTGGTTGTTGCCGGAGGTTTCCTTGATATTGACGGAATCCCATTAAATAATATAGCTAAATGGAATGGCAATAATTGGTCTCCTCTTGGAATCGGGATAATTGCTGGCTGGGTTGATGCTTTAGAAACCTATAATGGTGAATTATATGCAGGTGGGAATTTCACTAAAAGCCAGGGAAATATTGGTAATTACATTCAAAAATGGAATGGTAGCAATTGGTCATCTCTGGGTATTGATCTGGACGGCGAGGCTTCTGAACTGGATTCAATAAGGGGTAAACTTTTTGTAGGAGGTGGTTTTACTAAGGCTGGCAGCATAACCACAAATGCAATTGCAACCTGGGACGGTACTACCTGGGCTGCCTTAGGGACCGGAATGAACATCGCGTATCCTTATATTACTGCAATTACCGATTATAAAGGGGAGATATATGCCAGCGGGGGATTTACACAAGCCGGTGGTATTCTTGCATTATACATTGCTAAATACAATATCTCACAGGGTATTTCGGATCCTGGTATTCTAACAACTAATGTCAGAGTCATTCCAAATCCATTTAGTACCTCAGCAATCATTATAAGTACCTATAATAAAATAAATGAGAAATATGACCTTTTGATTTATAATAATTCAGGAAATATTTTGTGGTATTCAGGAGGAACGGGAGAAGGATCCATCAAATTAGAAAGAAAAAACTTAAATGATGGACTTTACTTTTTTCAGTTAATATGGGAAGATGGAAAAAGGGAAACCGGGAAATTTATTATTAAATAAAAAAGGGCATTGATAAACAACCAAATTCTGATTTGTTTAGTTCTTATAAACCGATACCTTGATCTTCCTTACTAAATCAATCATATGTCTTTTATAAAATCAGAAATTTTCTATTACATAATCCTTGTTCTTCTTGTCAGGCCTGGATTCTCGCAAAATCCGGCAACACCCCGGCCTGAAATCTGGGCAAAAAAAGTGACCAATTGGAGTTTTGATAATCTGTATCAGCTAAATAATGATGTTTATCGCTCTGAACAGCCTGACAATAGTGGATTCCGCGTCATCGCACAAATGGGTATAAAATCCATTCTCAATTTAAGAGTTAGCAATTCAGACAGCACTATAATCGGAGACCTTAATCTTAACTACTTTCATGTTCCGATGAGGGCAAAACATTTTACTGAAAATGAAGTAACCGAAGCCCTCAGAATAATTCAAAAAGCACCAAAGCCTATTTTGATCCATTGTGTATATGGTTCCGACAGGACAGGCCTAGTCTGTGCAATGTACAGGATCGTCTTCCAGGATTGGTCTTATCAGGAAGCAATTGATGAAATGATAAACGGAGGTTATGGATTTCATGAGAAATATTCCAACATTCCATTGTTTATAGAACAAAGAGATAGTGAATTGATTAAGAAGAAATTCAATGATATGTAATCTCATATTCATCCTAAAACATTTTAAGATAATTTAAAAATAGATTTTTACCTGACAGGTCTTAATTAATCATTCAGGTTTGGAGAATTATTCTAAATTTGACCCTCATCCCTTTTTATTCTACAATGAATTTTTCCGTAAACCACCCATTTTCAGTCATCACAAGTACAACATACACCCCTTTCACAAATCCACCGATGTCGACTTTGATTTCGCGCTCATCTGCATTCCGGTCATAAACCACCTCCCCAAAAGCAGTATAGATGAATACATGCTTAACCGAAGCTGCTGAATTCACATACAAAAAATCATCTGCCGGGTTTGGAAAAAGATGAATGGTATTCCGCCCGACGATGTCCTCTGTATCTTCAGTCCAGATTATTACCGGAAGGGTTTGTTCTGATTCACAATCAGAATATAAGGCAGTAACCGTGTAAATATAAACCGAGGATAATGGCAAAGGGCCATCCAGGAATAAATTCGCAGTCACAGGGGATTGAGGCAGTAACTGGTTGTTACGGTAAATATTATAACCGATAAGAGCATTCGTGCTGCTTTTATGTGGCGATGATGCCGGGTAGTCGATACCAGGATGCTGTATGAATCCCTGGATATTCAAGTTATAATCAAGTCCATATGAAGACAGGGGTTCCCATGTTGAACCATCTAAGTTCACCATATCTCCATAGCCTGTGACAGCAGGTCCTGAATCGCATCCTGCCGGATACACGCCGGGAGGATGATTGAGGCAGGCATACCCAATCCATAATTCTTTTGAATGATCGATGAAAACAGGACTTCCCAGGTTAAGATCATTCCACTCATTTATAATGAGATCGGTCAAAGGTATACTGACCAAAAGGTTCGACGCATTCGCATCAGTCCAGACTTTAAACACATATTCCGTGTTTTCACCTGTAGGAAAAAACCTGATCATGGTCAGGTAATATCCGTTGTATGGTTCCAGTTGATTGGTATCAAAACGAATGGCCACGGTAAACGAACCTCCTTCTGCAAAGCCGATGCCTGTATAATTAGAACCGTTGTCATAATGAATCCAGTCTTCAGGGTATGTATTACCAGATGTCGGATTCCATGTCAGAAAAGCATATTCATAATTGATAAGTTCACCTTCCAGGTTCAGGGGAGGCCCGCATATATCCTGTATCAGTGCAAAGTCAAGTTGAACCTGGCCTGAAATGAAAAAATCCTGAACCGTATTCTTTTGATATCCAAAGGCTATGCACTTGATATCATAGATACCTTCCTCCACACAAATTGAATAATACCCTGAAATATCAGAATAGATAACGGGGTATCCTTCAATAGTTAACATGGCCCCATAAATTGGCTGCTGCAATTGAGAATCTGATATGTAGCCTGTCAGGTTTGCAACCACCATATCCGACTTAACACCTTGAAATACTGAAGCGTAGGAAATATTGGCTGCCACTGATAATATGAAATATATTAACCATTTCATGATTGAATCCTACCGCGACTTTACTACACTAATTTAGTCAAATATACATTACAAACCGTTTGGTTTACACACAGACGAATAAAAATCCAGTCCGTAGCTCAAGCGCTGCACGTGCTCGAAGCACAATCATTTATATTTGCGCAATAATCTAAAATTCGACATTTTATGAAACGAGCAT